>NZ_JAAKEF010000020.1:0-39262 GCF_011039055.1 Adlercreutzia sp. ZJ154 | reverse complement strand
AACCACGGAGAACATTTGCACGGCAATATGGTTGCGTGCGTTGACAGAAAGAGAAACATCTCAAGTGGCCCCGTCCAGCCGAAGGTATCTACATGCGGCAACCAAGCCTTACGAGGCAGCGACACGCGGATATGAGTTTGATCAAAGTGCTTGACGTTGGTAAACACGTCTGAAATTGGAGGCAAGCAACGATGGGTTATCGCCTAGCCTGTCCGGCCAGACAGGCTAGGCGATTATTTGTCCTTGACAAGAAAACTGGTCATATGAATGTTCTACTCATATTAGAAGGTCGGCAGCAAAAGCGGATGCCGAGGAAGGGGACGTCGCCTGCTGGGGTACGGGAATCCTATGGGCTGAACTCCATATGAGCGGCTCTAAAGCCACTGGCTGGTTCTAGTCTCCAGACACGTTTTTATGCCTATAACCCTCCAAAATGTCGATTTTTGATGACAAAATGAAAACAGGTCAGAACCGAAAATATGTTCTGACCTGCTAAGTTTTTGGTCGCGGGGGCTGGGTTTGAACCAACGACCTCCGGGTTATGAGCGATTCAAACCCGATTGTCAGGCTTTATCCTGCTTCCCGCAATACCAACATAGGCCTGCTCGCAATGCGTTCCATTTTATCAAGGCTTGGCCCCGAATCGTCTTGTTTTCCAACTCTTCCATCCAGCTTTGGTGCCAAATTGGTGCCAAGCTTTGGCTGTGGAAAACGCGTTCGCGAGATGCGCTTTGTAATTGCAGCAAAGTGCTTCCAGCATGAGCTCTTCAAGCGATCTTGCGCTGCGCCAATTCCTTTCCCTGCCGCTCTCCTGGCTCCGTTTGGGAAAAAGCTGGAGAAAGGAAATCGCATGAAGTACAAGTCAAGAGGCTCAGAAGGCGCGGCAACGACTCATGGCAGACTCAGATCACGCATACAGACCCGCTTACGGGAGAGCCCGTAACCACGTATCACACCAGCAGGGCAACTTCTTAGCGCCAAGCCAGAGAGAAGCACGACGAGCTCATCTTGAGCCTGAAAACCGGCGGTCTTGCGATGGGCGTGGATGTCACGGTCGAACAGTTCATGAGAAGCTTCCTAGACTACAAGGAGCAAAGCAAGACGGTTGAGCCGTCCACCATGCGCGGCTACAAGGGCGAGACGAGGCTCATGTGCAGATACATCGGAGCGGAGCTCATCTCTGACCTCAACGTGCCAACAATCAACGCCTGGATGGCCAAGATGTCTGCGGATGATTACGCCCCGAAGACCGTAGCGAAGTGCTTCCGGCTTCTGAAGCAGGCTCTCAACTACGCGATCTCGCTAGACCTCCTCACGAAAACCCCTGCAACTTCTGCAAGCCCCCGAAGCGAGCGAAGACCCCGACCAACGCGCTTTGCCGCGAGGATAGAAGCCGCATGCTCGACCTGGCCAGGCAAGCCCAGCCGAACGCGCTCGCCGTTGCCGTAGAGATCGCCCTCACCACGGGCATGAGGCGCGCCGAGGTTTGCGCTCTCAGGTGGGACGACTTCGACCAGGACAAGGGAACCATCACCGTTTCGCACGCGTTCGGCAACGGCGAAGGGGGCTTCTACCTCAAGGAGCCGAAGAGCGGCCGCACTCGTACGATACCGCTCACATCCCACACGAGAAGGCTCCTTGAGGGCATGCTCGAGGACTCGCGCTGGATGCTCGGGAAGCTCAAGGTCCCCTTTTCCAACTGCTTCATCCTTGGAACTCAGGAATCGGAAAGCCGTCCCTACAACCCCACCCAGCTCGGGAAGGACTTCTCGGCCTTCTGCAAGATGAACAAGTTCAGCTGCACGTTCCACGACCTTCGCCACACCTTCGCGACGTACCTGATAGCGCAAGGTGTCGACATCATCACCGTCGCCAACTACCTCGGCCATTCGAGCCCTTCGATGACCCTCGACATCTACGCCGACGTCGATCCCGACGCCAAGGCGCGCGCAGTGGGAAAGATCGAAGATGCCTTCGACGATACGATGAGCGTATTCGAGCGGACTGCGGCAGAGCGCCGCAGGGAGCTCGAACAGCAAACGGATGCCGCAGAGACAAGCGATGCGGGCAAGGCGGCGAAGATGTCCGCCAACGCCATTCCTTTCTCCATCGAGGAGCTGGAGGAGATACTCGCCGTGCTCAGAAGAGCCTCTTGAGCCATCCGCCGCCCCCGCTGGGACAAATTGTCCCAGCGGGCTATCATTGATGGAAATGATAGCTTTATACTACTCATAGTGTTATAAACCAACTTGATTTGTAAATGGAACCATCATGATCGAAAGCTACATCGAGAACCATCCCGTGTTCACTCGCCGTGAGCTCATGGACGGCTGCGGCGACACCCAGACCAACGCGAACTTGCTCTCCCGCGCGAAGAAGGCCGGCAAGGTGGTCTCGGTCGCGAGAGGCGTCTACGCATCCAACACGGGTCGTTTCCGAGCGAGCGAGGCGAACCCCTACGCCATCGCCCAGAAGCTAGGAGAGGATGTCGTGTTCGCCTACAGCAGCGCCCTCGCGCTCTTGGTCGGAACCCACGACGTCACCCCCAGGGTTACCTTCTATGCGGATTCCGCCGAAAGGCGAGTCGATTGGGGAGGCCATGAGTACGTCAGCTACTCGAAGCCGGATGCCGTCTCCACCAGGAGGCGCAGGCTGCCCGATGGCACCATGGTAGTGTTCACCGACAAGGAGCAGACCATCATCGACTGCCTCGCGAGGCCGGACAGGTGCGGCGGCGCAGAGGCCCTCCTCAGAAGCCTCTCCGCGATCGAGTTCGTGGATGCGGAGAAGCTGGCGGATAAGGCGCTGGCCCGCTCGAAAAGCGTGTCGGCGAAGCTGGGTTGGATCCTCGAAGCGAAAAGAGGCGCCTGGGGCATCTCCGGCAGCGTGATCGAAAGGCTAAGGGAAGAGGTCTCGGGCAAGGGGCCGTTCTATTTCTCACGGAACCACGATGCGGCAGACGGCTCGTGGTGCGCAGAGTGGCGGCTGTACCTTCCGGCGTCTGAAGGAGAGTGCGAGAGATGGATAGAGGAATGAGCGATTTGGTCTTCGACCGGGACTCGGCCGACAAGGTCGCCCGGACGCTTGAGCTCCTAGAGGCGCTGCACTCGCATCCTGCCGTACGAGGCAAAGTGTGCCTCCATGGAGGCACCGCCCTCAACTTGTTCGTGCTGGCTCCCGAAAGGCTGTCCCTTGATGCGGACATCAACTACGTCGGCGCGTGCGAGCCTGAGTTCTTCGAGGAACAGGACGGCTCAGTGGTGTTCGGCTGGGACTGGGTCAAGTGGTACGACGGGCAGCTTGCGGACGTGACCAACGTCTCCGATGCGCTTTCCGAGATCGCGGACGACGGCATCCCTTGCGCGCGGCGTGCCCGACCTCCGGATAGCCGGCGTGACAGATCGGGCTGCCAGCGAGATCTGTCACGCCGGATTCCCCTTTAAGCCATTTCTCCACCATCGATCAAAATGCTGGAGCCTGTCACCCACTGAGAAGCATCTGATGCTAAATACAAAACTCCATTGGCGATATCTTCAGGCTGGCCCAATCGCCGTAAGGGGATCCTTTGTGCAGCAGGAGCCACGAATTTCTCGAATTGCTCGTCCATTCCTTCTGGATGAGTCATCTCTGTCTCGATAAGGCCCGGTATAACAGCATTGACGCGAATCTTTTCCGGTGCGAGCTTCTTAGCGAAGAACTTGGTCCATGCCTTGATCGCACCCTTCGCTGCTGTATATGCAGCGCTACCAGCAGCATGAAGACTGGCAAGGGAGTTGACAAGTATGATTGAGCCATTATCCGATTTGGCACATTCTTTGTGTCCGTACTTGAGCATGTAGAAAACGCCATCTAGGTTTATATCCAATACATTTCTGTAGTTCTCCATGTCGAACTCGTCATCGATGGTTCGTCCATTTAAGCCATTAATGCCATGGGCAAGGACGATGACATCAAGTCTTCCAAAACGACTGACGCACTCTGTGATCGCTCGCTTGCATTGTTCTGGATCCGAGACATCAATGGCGCAATATCCCGCTTCAACGCCGTAGGCTTTGATTTCCTCTACAGCCTCAGCTAATCGATCTTCGCGTCTCGCTATCAAGAAGACGTTAGCCCCTGCTTCTGCTAGCACTCGAGCAGAAGCTTTGCCGATGCCCTCACTGCTTGCTCCGGTAATAAGCGCAACGCGCCCTTCCATACTGAATTGATCTAAGTTCATTCTTCTCCTTCAGCAACTTATCTAACACACGTTTCTTACTAACCCATTTCCCTTATGAAATCGGTTTCACCATCCCAATCTTTACCGGCATTGATCACCATGTCGTGAATGAATTTCGCTCCATCATCAATAAGTTGAACCATCATTCCTAATTCCTCGGTCATGTCTACGACCATGAATCCGATCTTGTTCTCATCCAAGCCTAGCGTTGAAGGATCGATCCCCATCGCTTCGCATTTCTCCAATGCTCCTGAGATGTCGGTATACCCAATAACGACAATCGGGATACCAAGTTCCTCACATGCCTCTTTGGCTTCTTCGAGACTTTCGACGAAAACATGAAGATGATTGATCCCAGGTTTATCCATATCGTTGTAATCGGTATACATGGAGTCGCCTGGGGTTAATTGCTGTACAACTTCCACAGAATGACTTCCCCATGCGCCGTAATACGCCCGAAGCTCAAAAGGGTTTTCAAGCTCTTTCCCTCGATAGATCACCTTGCTGAATTTGTTTACTGTTGTGAAATAAGGGCCTGAGCCGAATAACCTGTTGTGCTCTCTGGCAAATCGTTCACCATCTGGGGCATAAAAGCCGATCTGATGAACAAAGTCTCTGCCCTTGAAGTAATTTTGATACCTGCTGCTCATCGTTCTCCTCCTTTTGGATCGAATTCCAGACCGTATTAATTCACGTTATTTATCATTCGCTCTAGATTCTCGTACCCACCTTGTAATGGTTTTTGCGTAACGATGTCTTTTGCGCCGATCTTTATCAGATAGCCCAAATCGTTCTCCACTGACTGAATCCTTGAATCCAGCGGACCATTTATCAAGGTCATCCATGTATGGGACTCGTCCTTCAAAAGCGGAAGTAACAATTCGAGGATTTCTTCAGATCCTGAGACATCGAGAACATAGGCGATCAGAAGACCTAGCAGCCTTCTTTGCTCAATGGTGCATGGGTCGTCAAACAAGGCTGAAACATCAAAGAGCGAAGCGCCTAGGTAATATCTGATCTGATTTAGAATTCCATAGTAATCTTCAGCAATTTCTAGGGGAACTTGCACTTCATTGGCGGCATTTCCAAGCAAAACCAAATCATCTTTTGGAATTCCATCTGAAGAGAGCTTGAGGATAAGGTCTCTGGTAATAAGGAAATTGCTAAAGGGGGGTATGATTCCGTGTGCCATTATGTCTCCTTGAGTATCCTTATCTTCAACTTTAATTGCTTCGGATTATTTCGCCATTCACAAAAAAACTGACTGCATTAGACCTATGAACAAATCTTAAGAATCATTCATTTTAGGGTTGCAATTCCTAAAAATGTAACCTTGATCTCGTCATCCATTAAAGCTGTGAATTGAGACTAGGCGCAATATTCGCAATTATGGAATCACCCGATAGAAAGAGGTGACCCATGGCTTTGTCGGTAAAAACAAAGTTGAAGGAGATCATGAAGCGCGAGGATGCAATGGACGTTCTCGAAGAGTACGTACCAGGTGTTAAGGAAAATCCGAAGCTTAAACTCGGTGCTTCAATGCCAATAGACATGCTTGCGAAAATGGCACCTGACATGCTTCCGCCAGACAAGATCCCTGAATTGGATGCTGCACTTCAAAAGCTTCCAGATTAAATCTTCTTAAAGCTGGAGACTCTGTACCTAGAAAAATGACCCTGGCAATATCAGGGTCATTTTTAGTTTGTGAATAGCTGAGAACTATGTCTTTATTCTTCGACGGGCATAGGGAAATATTCCAGAACCGTCCCAATATCATCACGGAAATCGTAATACTCCCACTCAAATGGAATGCCCTTTTGATAACCCGCCAATAAGAGCTTATGGCCTGAATTCCTTAGGTCGTCCTCATCATCAGTAGAGACGCTAATATGATGCAGAGAAATCCACGTATCGAGCTTGTCTAACCAATGTGCATAGTCTGAATGATCATCGAGTGGCTGAATCAATTCTATCTCGATGTCCAATTCAGAATCTGTTGCGCAAAGGAAAGCATAGTCCTGTTTCTCTCCATCACAAATCATCCCAGTAAATTCTTTGTTTGATACTTTGGTTACAGGACTCCAATCCGTAAGTCCCACCTTGGTGAAGTTCTCTATTGCCTTCTCTATGTCCCTTGTAACGAAACCAAGTTGCTTTATTTCTGTAATATGATTTGCCATATTATGTCCTTCTAACGAATCAAAATCTCACGGATCAAAGGTCTGCGAGTTTCATCCAATAGTTAATGCTCATATCGTTGAAAAGCTTCGAAAGATTGCTTGCGCTCACTTGCTGGCCGTCTTTTAGCCATCTTTGAATCAAGACTGCGTTGCCTGCAGCAAAATAGTAGCTAACATATTCTTTGCGCCAATCCGAATCATCCATGCCGAGATTGGAGAGTATCTCGGTATTCAATATTCTGATGTTCTTGATCAGAGCTTCCACTAAGGGGCTATCTATGTCTCCAGCTTTGCAGCAGAGACGAGAATAGAATTCGAAATCTTCGCTGATCTCTTTGTAGATCATCTCGTTTACAGCAGTCGGAAAAGTGGTTCTAAGCTCCGGATTCTCCATCATAGACATTACGACATCAGATAACTGAATCAATGGTCGAATCAATTTCTCATGCACCAATTGATCGACAATGTCGTATTTACTCTTATAGTGAACATAAAAGGTCTTTCTAGACACGTTCGCATTGTCGCAGATTTGGTACACAGCGACTTTGTCATAAGAAATCCCTTTATTTACAATGAGATCTCTGAAGCTCTCTGCAATGACCTCTTTTGCGTTCATGACCTTTTCCGAAACGACAATAGGTAGGATAAGTCTTCTTATCCTACCTATCTAATTTTACACTCTTGATACTCGGTTATTTGAGCGCAATGTTGCCCATTCCGATGGATTTCTCCTTAGTAGAAACATTTCCTTTGTAGGACTTTCCTCCACCATGGATGGTGAGCTCTAGCTCCTCTTCGGGAAGATTTCTGAGCCAGAAATCTCCAAAAGCATCAGTCTTTACCGTCCAGCTCCCACTTGGACTTTTAGCGGTAACCGTAGCACCTGTTACTACTTCTTCGATTTCAGGATCATAAACTTTACCAGCAACGAATCTCTTTGGAAGACCGCGATAATAAACGCGGGTCTTGAGGCCAAACTCAGGCTTTAGCCTCTCTGTATCCGCAAGGTCCAGCTCAGATTCTTCGCCGAATTGAATTGCGTCAAGGTGGCAGTTATCAACACACCTAGGAACACTGATCGGATGGCCACGATCGATAAGATGCGCACAGCCGGTGCACTTCTGCGGAATCTCAAGCTCTTCGTTCCAGAAGATTGCCTTATAAGGGCAAGCGTCTACGATCTGCTTTTGGCCCTTTGCTTTCTCGGGATCGATGATTACCAGACCATCATCTCTTTGATACACGGCATCATTTTTAGCCGCCTTGATGCAAGGAGCATTTTCGCAATGCTGACACATCACCGGGACATATGAAACTTTTACATGTGGACGGGCGCCATGCTCGGTTTCGTATAGGTGTAGCCAGAATTGCCCAGTATCGGGTTGTGGCTCGGCGTAAGGCATCCAGCAATTGCCGCAGTGCTCGTCTTTGCAGCCAATCTGGCAATCGTAGCAACCCACGCACTTGTTCAAATCAACAAGAAAGGCTTTCATATTATTCGACTCCTTCTACCCAGCCATCATAGTGAGAGCCGGATGCGGGATCGTATGCTCTCTCGAAGGCTTCTGGGTATTGCTTGATCCAACCAGCCATCTCCTCATCAGAGACCTTCTGAACGTCTACAAGATAGCCACTAACCGCAAAGCCATAGCAATGCTTTGAAATCGGCCCGGCAGGACTGATCAGGTTGATATTGCCTCCGCGATCGAATTCGGTAGCTATAGGATCTGAGCGCGATCCCTTGTTCACCATGACTGATTGAGGAAGAATTCTCTCTGAAACCTTGGCTCCGCAAAGGACCGTACCGCGCTCGTTGTAAACCTTAACGATGTCGCCATCTGCGATTCCTTGCTTCTTCGCATCCTCGGGGGATATCCAGCAAGGCTCATAGAGGTATCCGTCCTTACCAACAACCTTTGCTGTTGGGATCTCGCGATGCCAAGTGATATCGTCGCATTGTGCATGGAAGCGCCAACGTCCAGTGCAAGCATTGACCAAGAATGGATACTTCTTGGCTCGCTCGCCCGCAAGGGTTTCATCATGAGTCCAGCCCTCTGACTCAGGACCGCCTACGATCCATTTTGCGAGCGGCTGACGCTCTTTGTCATCAGGGAAATTCTCTTCGAGCTGATCAGAATAGAACTCGATCTTTCCAGAAGGCGTGCCAACCGGGAAGCTCTCAGGATCTTCGTAGAAGAGTCGAGCATTTGGCTTGTAGTCCTTTGCGTATGGATCCTGTTTCGGTACGTAGAAACCCTTAGCCTTTAGCTCTTCCCAACCGATTTCACTAACAATTGGCGAACGTTCATATTCAGACTTCTTCTGCTGTTCGATTGTGAGTCCGAATGCCGGCTCACCCTCGATGCGACCTTCCGCCATCTGTTTAGGAAGCTCAGGGTCGAAACGCTCTGCTATCTTCAGGGAGATTTCGTAGTCAGACAGCGACTCGCCGACAGGTGGGATCGCAGCGTCTTGGACAGCGACCACCTCAATAGAGTCGCCCATGCCTGATCCTACGATATCCGATTCTTCAGCAGGGGTGGTTACAGGAAGAACAAGGTCTGCAAAAAGCGAGTCGTTCTCAAGCCAAGGATGATTCGTGATCACACACTCTAGATCCTTGTTGCGCATCGCCTCTTGGAATTCGAATCCGCCATTCCAGCAAGTTTGATTACAAGGCTTTTCAGACCAGAGCATATGGACCTTAGCGCCGCCCTCATCTTCCTCGATGGGATAGAAATTATGCTCGAATTGCTCGTCTGGCATCGCGAAGATGATCTGCGGGCTTCCCCACCAATCCGAATGTCCATTCTGAATCGAGCGAGCAACCAAGGTTCTCGGGATTGTCTGATCTGCTGGATAGAACTGCATAGCATGCATTTCTGAGAACATCATAGGGCCGTAAGGAGTAGGACGAACCGCCTGCTTGCCTCCGCCATACGAGAACAGATGGATCTGCTGTACGCCAGGAGCGCCAAAGCCCTGCAGAGCGAGTTTGTATACCTCAGTGCGTCCAGGCTCATGGCTGTATGGCCCACGAACATGGCAGCCGCAGTAGTGCAGAATAGAGGTTGTCTTAGTGCCCCATTCGCGTGCGAGTGCTTTAATTGTCCAAGGCTCTACTCCGCAAATCTCAGAAGCCCATTTTGGAGTCTTAGGAATACCATCTTCTTCGCCTAGGACATATGCCTTCAGCTTATCGAAGCCATATGTATGGGTCTCCACATAGTTGACGTCATAAAGGCCTTCCGTAAGCCAAACGTACATCATGCCGTAGTCGAGAGCGACATCAGTATTTGGAAGCAGCGGGATCCATGTGATCTCGTCATGGCAAACAGAGGTGTATGTGCAGAATGGGTCAACAACTACAAGCTTGATGCCGATATCCAGCCAAAAACGCATGACGCGACTCATCCATTGGCTGGCATAATTTTGGGTGGTCTCAAGGTCGCCCGCCTGCATGATGACCATGTCGGCATTTTTGGTGACATCTTCGATAACGTTCCATCCGTTATCGAACATTCCCAAACCAGCTTGCACCTGTGCGCCCCAAGCGAACTTGGCTCCCCAGTAGAATCCCTCAACTGAGTCTGGGGTTCTGACCTCACGAGTGAAACCGCCGGTTCTCATGAGCAAGTTGATGTGATTACCACCAACCATGTGGATGATCTTCGATTGGCAATGTCCATCTTCGCCGACTGCAAGTACGGAATTCTCACCGTAAGTCTTGCGAACACGTTTGATCTCATCGGCGATGATATCGCATGCTTCATCCCAGCTAATGCGAACGAATTTGGATTTGCCGCGGTTCTCGGCGTTGATCTTGTCGGGGTCTCCGCCTGGTTCCCAGTCAACGCGTTTTAGTGGATACTTTACGCGATTCTTCGAATAGATGCGCTTCTTGTATGCAAGCGACTGATAAGGTGGAGCGGTTTTCACTGGACATTTCAGCGTCTTTCCTCTTGCCGTGAAAGACCAAAGGCTGTCTTTGAGCTCATCCATCGAATACTCATCGGTATATCGAATAGGACGAATTCTGACCACCTTGCCGTCTTTCGAATCAATGGCTGATAGTTCACCGCCTGTGCCACCGCAAGCCATCCCACGATAGATCGTAGTTTCTGGTTCTTGCCATGGGCCGCTTGCGACCTCATGCTCTGCCATATCCACTCCTCTCTTGTTTTGTCAGATTATTCCGACATTACAAAGGTAGGAGACGGGACTAAGTCAACTCAATTCTCAAAAAGGTATGCTTTGGCAAAACAGTTGACAGTTTTGCCAAATAGAACAAACCGGGTTACAAAAGAAAAGATTCGTCACTCATTATCATGTTCACAGTGAAGATGCGCCTTACACCCGCATTCCTTTTCATGATGGTATTCTTCGTGGCTTATCGCATCTTCTTCGGAGTTGATAATTTTTACTACAGAGATCTTGTAGTTAATAGCATTTCCCGCTAGCTCATGATTGTGGTCAAAAGTAACGGTGTCATCTGAAACTTCGACTACCTTTGTCCGCATAGGTCCCATATCAGTGTTGAAGATTATATAGTCGCCAACAGGAAGAGCGTCTGCGTTTGGAATGTCTGATCTCGGGACTTTTTCAATAAGATTTGGATCGTATTCACCATAAGCATCTTTTGCTTCGACCCTCTGTGTGATCCGGCTATCTTTATCCAAACCGAGTAGAATCTCATTCAGCAGTGGCAGGATTTCTTTTTGCTGCAAGTCAATTTCTATAGGTATCCCACCTTGGCGATGGGTGTCGAAGAAGGTTCTTCCATCGTCAAGGCTAGCTGTGATGTGAATCTTGGCCTTGCTGTTTTTCTCTATCATCTCATCTCCCCTTTTTTTGAATCTATCAAGTGATTCGCGATGATGGAACTTCTCAATATGTGTATTTGTATAACTTCTTCAGGAACTTTACTGGATTATGTCACCCGCATTGTTTGAGACATCTTCAATTGAGAATGGTAGGCAACGGGGATTAAGGGTAGCTTTTAATCACTTGCAATTTCAGAAAGAGCGCATCAGTCTCTTTCTGACTCGAGAACAATTTTGAGAGGACGATGGCGTATGGAAAGCGAGATGAAAGTAGATGTAAACAAGGCATTCGATTTAACTGGCAGAGTAGCACTTATCACTGGTGCTAGCTCATGGGGTATCGGATCCGCTTCGGCCGAGGCTATGGCAGAAAAAGGAGCAAAGGTTTTCTTAGTTGCACGTCGCGAGGAACAGCTAAAGCAAAAGGTTGAAGAGTTCGAGAAGAAGGGCTATACAGCTGCATATGCGGTTTGTGATGTCGAAAAAGAAGAAGAATGCAAGGCAGCAGTTGATAAGTGTGTGGAGGCGTTCGGTCGCCTTGACATCCTCGTGACATCCGCAGGCAATGCTGGTGAAGCGCCCTATGAGATCGCAGACGAGTTTGATACAGACAATTGGAGATGGGTGCATAGCCTGAATCTTGATGGAAGCATCTGGTTCATGAAGTATGCATGGAAAGAGTGTTCGAAACATAAGGTTGGATCGATTATCTTCATCTCTTCGCTCGGAGCATTTACTGCAGATGGGTGTGCTGCATATTGCTCGACAAAAGGCGCTTTGCGAAGTCTGACAACCCACTTTGGTTATCATCTGGCGCCATTCGGCGTGCGCGTTAATAGTATCTATCCAGGATACATTGCTACAGATCTAACCAAAGAAGCATTCCTGAATCCCTATTCCAGCGGTAGTTTCATCGAAAGGGTTCCGATGGGGCGTCTTGGTATGCCAGAGGATATTGCATACGGAGCGTTATTCCTTGCGTCTGACGCATCGGCATTCATGACAGGGCAAGGCCTCATCATAGATGGCGGTCAGATCATCGAAGGAAGGGGCTTTCTTGAGTATGAAGGATAAATTATAAGCACTGCGCCAGTTCTTACTTTTCCCATTCTCTTGACTACCTGACTCCCCTAGATCAGGTAGCCTTTTTTATGTTAATCCTCATTGAAGTAGACGAACTTTTCTGTATAGGTTCAGAGCTTTCCTAAGAAGTTATCTCTGGGCAACTGATGTATCTTCGGCTTGTTCGGTGGCTTGTTCGGTATTCCCGCTTGTTAGCGCATCATCTTGTTCCCCAGCCCAATCCAGGTGCATGAACCGATTCTTCAATACGTTGTCCTCCCCGAGCAAAAGATTCCTGAAGAACGTCTCCAAGCCCTTGGCATCCGATGCTGTCGTTCAAGTCTCAGATTGAATTCTGTTTGCTTTTGGTCGCGGGGGCATGATTTGGATCTTTGATCTCCGGGTTATAAACAGATATGGGCCTGTTCGCAGTTGAAACGAACAGGCCCATTGTTTATTCAGGCGCAATCCGACATTTCCATGTCCGATTCCAGCCAATCCATGCAGTGGCCGCAGGCTAGAATCTATCCGCCAGCGCAACGAGGCGTTCACATCTGATTACAGGGAGGTTTCCATGAGGCGCAGGAAGAGGGAGGTCCTCGACAAGGACGAGGTCTTCGGGATACTCGCGAGGTGCAAAACCGTGCGCATCGGGATGTTCGGCGATAGGTACCCCAACCACCCGCGAGGGCTACGAGCGCATTTGCAGGCGCGTGGACGAGCTGAGCGAGGGCCGTGACGCCTATCCGCTCATCGGCGCGGAGCGGGAGCCTGAGTTCTTCGAGGAGCAGGACGGCTCAGTGGTGTTCGGCTGGGACTGGATCAAGTGGTACGACGGGCAGCTTGCGGACGTGACCAACGTCTCCGATGCGCTTTCCGAGATCGCGGACGACGGCATCCCTTGCGCGCGGCGTGCCCGACCTCCGGATAACCGGCGTGACAGCCCGAGCTGCCAGCGAGATCAGAGCACTGGTCCTGGCGGCGATGAAGACGCGAGGCATCCGACTGCCGAAACGCGCCGTCACGGTCGACCTCGTGTTCGACGTGCCTTTCGAGGCGATAAGCGAGCTGAGTCTCGCCGTATATGCCTCGTTGGTCTCTGCGTCTGGGATAATATAGGAGCTTGACAAGATGTTTGCCCAGCTGAGACAAATTGTCCCAATTGGGGTCAAGAGGGGAGGACGGAAATGGGCGCAACGCGAAGTCAGAAGAGGACTTTGATCGCCTTCTGCGAGTTATGCATTGCCCTTTACACTTACGGCGTCATCTCTGCTCCATGTATACCAAGCCATATCGAGGGCATCGCTTTGCCGCTCGACTTCATGGTCGGGATCCCGCTGGGCTTCTATATTCTCGTCGTCAGGCCGCGAGGACTCACGCTGCTCTCCGTCATCCCCGTCATCTGGGTAGGATACGGGCTAAGCGTGATTGCGCTCGGGTCGCCCAATGCGGGCGTGCTTCCGTGTCTGCTCGCTGTGTTGATTCCTGTGGAGATTGCCATCGCGGTCAGGGAATGCCTGGAGATCGCCAGGGTCTACAAAACCGCGAAGGAGAAGAGCGCCGATCCCATTGCCTGGTTCAAGGAGACGATGCTCTATCTTGTCAGAAAGGACACGCCTGCGAGCATGGCGGCAGCCGAGCTCAGCGTCTGGTACTACGCGTTGCTCTCATGGCGGAAGAAGCCCTACGTGCTGCCAGGCGAAAGGGTGTTCAGCTACCATAACGCGGGCGGCTATATGAACATGATGCTCGGTCTCGCGCTCGCGTTCCCGGTGGAAATCATTGGCGTCCATGTCCTCATATCCCAGTGGAGCGTCGTCGCTGCATGTGTCGTCACGGCGCTCTCGATCTATGCGGCTATCTGGCTCGCAGGCGATGCGCGAGCCCGCGTGATGCGACCTGTCGCTATCGGCGATGGTTACATTCGCCTGGAATGCGGCATCCAGATGGAGGCCACGATCCCGTTTTCCGACATAGAAAAGATCTGCTTTTCCGAAAGCGAAATCAATGCTTTTGCGAAGACGGACAAGCTCAACTATGGAACCTTTTACCAAGCGAACGTATGGGTTATTGTTAAGCATCCAGTTGAAGTCAGCACGATGCTCGGAAAAAAGCGCGTACGCGTCGTCGGATTGAGCCTGGACAATCCGGTGGCGTTAAAGAATTCTCTATCGGAACAGGAGTCGAGAGGACAATGATAAGGCTCCCCGCCCCCATCGGGTTTTGGGAAGGTGCGTACCCTTTCAAGCCGAAGTTATCACCCCCACATGCGATCTCATCTTGTATCAGCAGCCAGCGCTATGAGGCCGTTCACCCAGCCGGCCAGCTGCTTTTGCAGGCCTGCATCATCCGTTGACACAACGATCTCCTGCCCGAAAGGCGCAACCCTCAAAATCGCATAGCCATCCTTCAGCTCGGCCCTTCGTCCTCCCTGCCATGAGATGTTAATCCTTTCGTCGGCGAAAAACGGCTCCAGCTTCCAGAGGGTCATCTTGTTCTGGCCCTCAAGGGTGAGAACGAGCGAATCGCTGTTCTTGTTGTTCTCGTCGGTTTCGTTGAGCTTGAACGTGCTGTGCTCGCTTGGTACGTAGAGTCGGTTGTTTGGACGGTTATTATTTTTGCAATGGGGATGCCAAGGGTAGCGCTCGATGCCCTCTGGCCTGTCTAGCTTCTCTTCGACCTTCAGCAGTTCAGATGAATTTCTTCAGCTCCGTTTCGCGCGTAAAGGGCGCTAGTACCAAAATCCTATCAGCTCCACCTCGTCGTCGGGGCTGCCGTCGAGGCAGGGCAGCCCGTCCCTTCCTGCCCCGTAGACGAAGTCGTAGACGCTCCGCAGGTTCTTTCGCAAAAGGCGAAGGGTGGTGCACCAGCCGCCGTGCTCGAGCCTCTTCTCTATCAGCAGGTCGTCAGGCACATCGTCGAGGCGGCGGCCAGAAGATCATTTCGCTGAGGTCGTCCAGGGCCAGCCATTCTTCGTCGCGAACGAGGCCGTCTTCGCCGAACAGCTCCGCAGGCTCGTCGGCAAGACCGCCGAACGCGTCTTGGACGCGGTCTTGCAGCTCTTGCTTCTCATGCTCGGGAAGGCTCTGGGCCTCAAGGAGCGTGTAGCCGAAGTAGCCGAGGACGCGCTTATGAACGGGCTCGAACTTGCGTACACAGGGCATGGGAGTTCCTCTCCATGAGGGAATGGGCAGTGCGTGACGCACATGGCGAGCGCCGCTCATGACGAGAAGCGTGAAGCGTCTCGCATCTCCAATGCCTACTATCTTCGATCCCGCATCAAGTCGGGACGAAAGGAAGAGGTGCACATGCAAAATGTAACAAGGGAAAGAAGGGGGCTGCTCTCAGGGACAGCAGAGCCGGCAGGACTTGCAAGACTCGCAGGAATCGCGGGGTTGGCACTGCCAGCAGAGGGACTGATCGTGGCCAGCCCGGACAAGCCGCGTGGAGCAGGCGCCTGCTTGCTGCGGGCATGGCCTTCTCGGTATTGAGCGTTGCGGTGTTCATCGCCTCCAGGCAGCCGTATGCGGGAATCGTCCGTTTCGCCCTTCTCGTGATAAAAGGATTCTTTTTGAGGTAGATTGTGCGATTCTACAAAAACAGCTCTGGGTCCTTCTTCTCCATGCAGGCCTTCTTGATGGCCTTCGCGGCAACAGACACCATCATCTTGTTGATGCTGCGTGCATTCTTTGGGCAGACTTGGATGCAACGCATGCACGAGATGCAGAGGGCCTTGTTGGCAGCATAATCCTCCGAATTAATGGCGGCGGCTGGACACGCGCGTGCGCACTCTCCGCACGAGACGCAATTGCCGGTCACTTTGGGAACCAGCGGAACAGACCCCGCCTTCTTATATGGCGTGTTCCCAGGAACCTCGAACGGCTCGTTGGCCCCTGCTTGCATCTTCTCCTTTATTTCTTCAGCAAATTTCTTGAGAGCATCGACTTCGGGAAGATCGGGCATTCCCGTTGCATACTGGTGCATGATCGAATGCTCCGTAATGGCCGATATGGCGGCGATAACATCGAACCCCATCTTCTCGGCTGAATCCTTGAGCTCG
The DNA here is from genome assembly GCF_011039055.1 of Adlercreutzia sp. ZJ154. Lineage (NCBI taxonomy): Bacteria > Bacillati > Actinomycetota > Coriobacteriia > Eggerthellales > Eggerthellaceae > Adlercreutzia > Adlercreutzia sp. ZJ154. The sequence continues at coordinate 22,918 of NZ_JAAKEF010000020.1, read as the reverse complement.
AGCAGCGCATCGTCGTAAGCGCGGTTACCGTAGGCGATTACAACTATGGATTTCGAGCCCTGAGGATCGATCTTTTGCAAACGCTCCAAAGCGAGCGCCGGAACCCTTCCCCCGAAGCAAGGCATCGATATAACCGAGAGGCCGGCCGGATCCAAGACGAGATCGCTCTCGTTTACGAAGGGGTCCGAGAGGTCTATGGTCCTTATCTCGCCGCCGTCCGACAGCGATTCGCACAATACGCCGGCGATCTTCCCGGTTCCTCCTGTAGGGCTGAAGACTATGTTGTTGATAATCATCGTTCTTCCTCTCTTGGTCATGCCTAAGAGCCCGTGCGCTTCGGCAGCCGCGCACGGGCGGGGTCGTTCGCGGGCGGGGTCTTATAGCGAGCGTCCTTCCGCTAGCAGGACAACGCCCGTCTCGTCGATCTCTATCGGTTCGATGGAAGCGACCCAGCCATAGAGATACTCGTTCGCGGTGTACTTCAGCGGATGGCATGGATGGTCTGCACACTGCTTTCGCTCCCACTCGCAGTTCCCCTTGCACAAGGGCAGCAGCGAGCATTCCGGACATGCCGGGTCATCAAAGGGATACGCCGGCGCCAATCCCGTCGGGATATCGGTCGCGTCGCCTATCGAATCAAGGTTGAAGGCCAGATGATCGGCCCTCCCCATGCGGCCATCGCACTTGTACACATCTCCCATCGCATCAATGGCATAGTAGCGTTCCTTCTGGCCACGGCAGAATAGCGGTATCGGCTGGAGCAGCGCGGCGAATTCGGCAAATGCGTGCCCTTCTTCGCAGAAGCGCTCGCATTGAAGGCGCGAAAATTCGCGATGGTCCATAAGCGAGAAGCGCGGCTCGCAGAATCGGCCGCGACCGAACGTGCCGTAGTAATCGTTCAACTTCGCGCGGATTGCGCTCATGCCGAACCGTTCTTGGAGCTGCGAATTCAGTTCGCTGAGGCACGAGTCGTTCACCTTGTCGGTGTTCATCAGCACCGTGACGCCGATGCCCTCGCCGAGCAAATTGCCGATGCCGTTGAGAACGGCCTCGTACGAATTGCCGCCATTTCTCATGGGACGCCGCCCGTTATGCACAGCCTCCGGGCCGTCGACGGTGACGAGGGCCTCGGTCACGCGGCTCCGTCCCAGCATGGCGGCTTCCTCAGCACCGATGCGCGTCGCGTTCGACACCATGTTCGCGCTGAATCCGAGACTGCGCTCCTCGCAGAAGCGCATGAGCCCGGCCGAAATAGCATCTATCGCATCGGGCATGAGCATGGGCTCGCCGCCGTACCATTGGACCTCGATGCTCTCGTACGGCTCCGCTTCGAAGGCCAGCCTTGCGAAGTCGACGATCTTCTTCTGCATCGACCGGTCCATCCTCTTGCCCGAAGAGCTGCGCCCCTCTTCGTAGCAGTAGGGGCAAGCGAGATTGCAAGTGTAGGTCGGTACTATGCAGAGCGAGAGCGCCGAGGAATCCTGCTGCAGCGCGCGGTGTTCCGCTTTCACTTCGGCGAGCTCGTCACAGGCGGCAGCGACGAGAAGCCCCGATCTTGCCAGCTGGGCTACAGCTCTCGCATCTATTCTCGCAAAGTCGCTTTCTTCGAGCAGCGCGCTCATCCCGAGAACGACCGCAATGCTCTCATCGACGAGCGCCAGCGCTCCTGTGCGAGTGTTGTAGATAATCGAGCCATCGCGGCTCTTTTGCGATGCGACGATGTTGTATCTGGAGGGCTTCAGTTCCATGGAGGCATTATATCTTTCGCGCAAGGGCTGAGCAAGGACACGTTATCGTCACAGCCTCACGCTCGTCTTTTCTGTTGATTGAAATCCGAGGCGCGCCCCCAGCCATTGCGCTTACTTATTCAATTAAGGGACAAGAGGGACTGATTGCTTGAAGCCTAAATTGTCAAACCCATCCGACTACGGTTGTTTCTCTATCGAGCCTATCCGCGCTCTGAAGCTGAAGCTCGTTGAATCCCATGAGAGACCGCCCCTTGATCGTCAGGCATCATTGAAATCAGATTGAGAGTCGGCCACAAGGTGAAAACTGGGCTGGTCTAGCCCTCTTCGAGGTCTATGCCTTCTTTTTGATCCAGCAGCACTATTTCGCAGCATCAATCTCCAGCCTGACCGACGAGCGGTCCGCGAGCTCCTGGTAGTCCGGTCCCAGCCAGAGAGGCAGCTCCTCCCGGCGGACGACGAGCGGCATCCGGTGGTGTATCGGCGCCATATCGGCGTTCGCCTCGGTCGTGACCATGGAGAACCGGTCGCCCTTCCATGTGCAGCCTATGAGTATCACGTCCTCGCCCGGCACCCTGAACTCGTACTGCCGCTTTATCGGCCTTCCCGTCTTCGGAGATACAAAAGTCTCGTCCCTGTGCGTCTCGTAGAACGACGCGACGGGGATGATGCATCTCCTGTGCTCCATGGAGTCGCGCCAAGTCGGCTTCATCGCGCTCTCGATGCGGGTATTGAAGATGACGCCGGACCTCCACGGCTCCTCGAAGCCCCAGCCCATCTCGCGGGCGGACAGGCTGCCCTCTTGCAGCTTCGCAATGCCGACGGCGGTGTCGAACTGCGGAACGATGAGCGGAGCCGCGGAGTTGGGGTATGCCTGGATCCTGCGCGCCGGCCAGTCCGGCTCGAAGTTGAACGCGGCGTCCAGCTCGATCTCCTTTACGATCTCAAGCACCTCGTCGAATGTGAATATGACGCATCGCCCGCACATGGCTCCGTCCTTGCTCAGCAGATATGCTCGTCTGTGATTTTCTCCTCCACGAACCATCGCAGATCCTCGTGATGGAGGAACGTTTCCCTGCCGTTGATGACGACGGTGTAGCAGACCCCGTCGCCACCTACGCGCTTGGAAGAGCGGCGACAGACCGGGACCGCCTTCTCGATCGGATAGGTCTCCCCGCTCCACCACTGCACCGACATGGGACGCGTCCTGCCGTCCTCGTCGATGCGCTCCGTCACGCAGCCAGATTTCTTCGCCTACAGGTCAAATTCGCCTCGTAGCTCTGAACGGGGCTTTTGGAAAAGAGTTTCATTCCGCAAGAGAATAGATTAATGCAGATCGCGTCACGATGCCAGGCAAACACTGGCTATCTCGTTGACGAAGTCGCGTATCACAGCAGCGGGGTCTTTTGAATAGATCAGGCCATAGGGCACCCGATAGCTCCACTCCATGGGTAGCGAGACGAAGCCGGGATGCACGCCCTCCCACGCATCGAGTGTCTCCATGAGCATGGACTTCCTCTCGCATTCGTTGAAGGTCTCGATGCTGTAGAAGCGCGGGGTGTCTTCAATATTGATGTTCGAATAGTCTCTCTCGATCTCGCTTCGGAGAGAGTCCATCACCGGCGAGGCCCCCTTCTGGACCAGCATGATCGATTGCCCTTCGAGGTCGCTCCATGTCAAGGATCGCCTCTGCGCAAGTGGATGGCTTCTTGGAACCGCCACTTCGCATTCATAGAAACCGAGCTTCAAGACGCCGCATGTCCTATGCCAGGCGGGCGCATCGCATGGCCCGAGGAAACAATCGATATGCGACCCCAATTGGGAAACCACCGCGTCAAGCTCCGTGTCGTCGTCAAAGGGAACGACCTCTATGCCGAACTCGCTGTGCCGCCCTATGCGTGACCACACTTCGAGAAGCCTTGAGCAGGGGCGCAGAAGCGATGTACCTACCCTTATCGTCCTCTTCTCCGCCTCGCCCAGCGCCTTTATCTCGCTGGAGGTGGAACCAGAGATCTCGTTCATCCTCAGCGCGCCCTCAAGCAGGATGCGCCCCGCTTCCGTCAGGCTAACGCCGCGATTGGTTCTGGCGAGAAGCTTGGTCGCTAATTCTGCTTCAAGCGAATCCATCTGCTTTTTGACGGAAACCGCTGACAAGAAAAGAACATCAGCGGCCTTAGAGAAACTGCCAGCCTCTGCAACAGCGAGGAAAGTTACTATGCGAGCATCGAGCAAACCCATGGACGAATCCTTTCTGAATTAACCACAAGTTAACACGCATTAGTTAATTGAACCATTCCGGGATTCATCGGTAAAGCCTAGAGTTAACGGCATCAGATCAATCTCTGGCGCGAAAGGAAGGCAGAGCATGAGCAAGAAGGTCGTAGTTATCGGAGCAGGCCCCGGTCTCGGCAACGCAGTTGCAAGGAAGTTCGGCAAGGAGGGCTATGAGGTCGCGCTGGTTTCGAGGAACCAGGGTAATCTTGACGCTTACAAGAAAGAGTTCGAAGAGCAAGGCATCGTGACGACTGTCTACGTTGCCGATGTGTCGGACATCCCCGAGTTGGACAAGACGATCGAGGACATCCAAGCGGATCACGGCGATCCCGATGTGATCATCTACAACGTCGGAATCACATCTGTTGACGAGGATCCCCTGACCGCCGAAGACGTCAAGCTCCACTTTGCGGCAGATGTCGTTGGCGCATATGAGACCATACAGAAGTTCTCAACACCAGGCTTCGCCGAGAGGCGCGGCTCCATCATCCTGACAGGCGGCATCTTGGCCGAGTCTCCCTATCCCGGTTACGTCGCCCTCTCTATGGACAAGGCGGCCCTGAGAAACCTCGCGCTTGAAAAGAACCAGGAACTTGCCGATAGCGGCATCTTCGTCGGCACGGTAATGGTATGCGGGACCATCGGCGGCAACGAGCATTTCGACCCGGACAACATCGCCGAATCGTATTGGAAGCTGAACGAGACCAGGAACGCATTCGAGGTCAAATTCGAGTAGACGATCGACAGGCATCTGAAAGCAGGAATGAACATGAGCACGCTATTCATCAACGGAAGTCCCAACAAGAGAGGAAACACCGCGCAGCTGGCGGATGCGCTCATGGAAGGGCGACCCTACGATACGCTCGATCTGGTCGATTACAAGATCTACGCCTACGGCCAGCACTTCGATGACGATCAACTGGACGAGGTACTTGCCGCGATGGACGGCGCGGACACCGTCGTCATCGGGTCGCCGGTCTACTGGCACAACCTGAGCGGAGCGGTGCGAAACCTGCTCGACCGCCTCTACGGCGCGATCGACCATGGACGCTTCAGGGGAAAGCGCCTCGCGCTCCTCTTCCAGGGCGCGGCGCCGGCGCCCTGGATGATAGAGGCCGGAGAGTACTCCATAAAGAAGTTCTGCGAACTGTATGGCCTTGCCTATGTCGGCATGGCCACAACCAGGCGCGAGGCAGAGAAGCTCGGGGGCTCGCTATGACACCGCCGGCCACGCCTTCAATAGAGCTCGTCAACGGCACTGCCATGCCGATGGTGGGATATGGCACGTACCGCACCTCTTCAGCGAAGACCGAATACGCCGTGCGCGAGGCGCTTGAAATCGGATACCGCTCGATCGATACCGCCCAGTGCTACGGCAACGAGGACGGGGTCGGCAGGGCGCTTGCGGCTTCGGAGCTTCCTCGCGAAGAGGTCTTCCTCACCACGAAGACCTGGACGAACGGCTATTCAGATACGAAGCGCTCCATCGATCGCAGCCTCTCCGATCTTCGAACAGACTATGTTGACCTGCTTCTCGTCCATGAGCCTACAGGGGACATCCCCGGGATCTACGCCGCTCTCGAAGAAGCGTTGCAGGAAGGAAAAGCGCGCGGCATCGGCGTATCCAACTTCATTGGAGACGTGCTCGACGATCTATTGAAGAGCGCCCGTGTGAAGCCCATGGTCAACCAAGTGGAGACCCACCCCTATCGTCAGCAGGTCGAGCTGCAGAAGCGATGCTTCAATGACGGGATAATCATGGAATCATGGTCGCCGCTCGTGGCCGGGAGCAGGTCGCTTCTTCGAGACGAAGTGATAGGCCGCATCGCTCAGGTCCATGAAAAGAGCCCGGCACAGGTGGTATTGCGCTGGCTCGTTCAGCGCGGCATCCCCGTCATCCCCAAGACCCTGAACGCCGAACACATGAGGGCCAACCTCGCTATCTTCGACTTCGCCTTAACGAAAGGCGAGATGGCTGAGGTCGCCAGGCTCGACACGGGTCAGAGCCAATTCGGATGGTGGTAGGCACCACATGAGGGACATCGGCAAAATGAAGGCTGAAACTGCACCCGGGTTCAAGTTGACCGGACCCTTGGTCGCGCTACTGACGATCGCATCGGGCTTGGCCATAGGCAACCTCTATTGGGCACAACCCCTGCTCGTGCAGATCGCAGGAGAGCTCGACATCGCTGTTGCCGACAGCGGCCTGCTCATCACGTCAACGCAGGTCGGCTACGCTCTGGGCATCCTGCTCATCGTTCCCCTGGGAGACATATGCCCCAGGCGAAAGCTGATCGCGATCGTGATGCTTCTCGCTGCGCTTTCCCTGGTTGCGTGCGCTATCGCACCGAGCTTCCTGCTTTTGGCATTCGCGCTCTCCGCCCTTGGCATCACCACGGTATCGGGGCAGATCATCGTGCCGATGACGCGCGACCTCGCTGATCCATCGCAGCAGGGCAAAGCAGTCGGCACAGTTGCCGCGGGCATCACGATCGGTATCCTCGCCGCACGTACTGTGAGCGGGCTTGTGGCCGACCTCCTCGGTTGGCGCGCTATCTATGCCCTGGCGGCGGGTTTGAACCTCGCGCTTATGGCTGTGATCTGGAGGTGCCTGCCGAGGCTTGCGCCCAAGGAGCATGTTCCTTACGGGAGGCTCATCGGAGACGTGTTCGCGTCGATCTCGCGCTACCGTGCGCTCAAATGGATCCTCCTCACCAACGGCCTCGTGTTCGGCGTGGTGTTCAACCTTTTCTGGAACGCCGTGACCTTCCGGCTCGGAGGCGCGCCCTTCGACTTCACCACCTTTCAGATCGGCCTCGTGAGCTTAGCCGGGGTGACCGGTGCCGCAGGCTCGGTCGGCGTTGGAAAGCTGCAGGATAAGGGGCTCGGCATCCCTGCCGTAGGCGCGTTCATAGCCCTCTCGCTCGCGAGCATGCTCCTGGCGCTTTTCGCGGGCAGTTCCGTCGCGATCGTCGTTGTTGCTGCAGCGCTTTACTCCCTCGGCGTGCAGGGCGTGGGCACGTTGAACCAGCTTCGCGTCATGGCCCTCGACCCCGCCAAGAGCAGCCGTCTCAACACCGTCTTCGTCTTCAACAACTTCGTGTTCAGCGCCCTTGGCAGCGCGGCCTCAGGACTGATCTGGGCGCAGGCAGGGTGGAGCGGGATCTGCATGGCGGCCTTAGCTGCGCTGTCTGTCTCCTTCGCCGGCTGGCTTACAAGCCGGAAAATGAGCTAGACTACATCGACTACTACCTCATTCACGACACCCAGACCGTGTTCTACGAGAGCGAGCTGGTGAACAAGGCTGCCGATTGGCTGATAGGCAAGTTGTTCTTCTAGGAAAGGAACTGAGAGATGAAGGTCCAATTGGAATTCGGGGATACCAAAGCCGTTTTCGCGACCCTAAACAACACCGAAACCGCCAAGGCGTTCGCAGAGGCGCTTCCCGTAACGTTGCACGTCGGCTCTTCTGGCATGGACTTCTGCGGGCAGATCGGCATGAGACTGCCCTATACGGAGTCGCAGGTTCACAACGGCTGGAAGAACGGACAGTTGAACTACAACCCGGAAGGCGGTTGGCTCGCTGTGTTCTATGGCGGCGAGGAGCAGTCGTCTGCCTATGGAGACCAAGTGGTAATGGGCCAACTGGATGACGGCGAGATAGAGAAGCTTCGCCAACTCGGCAGCTCCTATGACCTGACAATAAAGGCGGTGTAGCAGATGAAGATATTGGTTTTGCAAGGTAGCGCACGGAAGAACGGACGAACCTCAGCTTTGGCTCGCGCCTTCGCCAAGGGTGCTACTTCGGCAGGTCATGACGTGACCGTTATGGACGTGGCGAATATGAACATCCACGGATGTACCGGATGTGAATGGTGCCACACCAAAGGAAACGGCGAGTGTGTCCAGAAAGACGACATGGCGCGAATCTACCCGCTCTACGATTCGGCAGACATGATAGTGATTGCAAGCCCCATATACTACGGCTCGCTCACCGGCCAGATGCACTGCGCTATCCACAGGACCTATTCGCTTGGCAAACCTGCGGGCTGCAAGAAGATGGCGCTTATCCTCGACTCGGGCGCAAATGGTGTATACGATGCCGCCGAGAAGGTCTACCATGGCTTCTTGCAAGGGTGGTACGGGGTTGAAGACTGCGGCGTGTTCGAATATGCCGGACCACGCGCGTCATCGCCTGAGAGTCTAGCAGAGCTTGAGGCGTTCGGTGCCAATCTAAGATAGGAGAAGCGAGTGGCCAAAAGATGCATGGCGCTCCTGATGGCTTCACTCGTGCTGTCCGGCACGCTTGTTTCGGGCTGCGCGGGAGCATCGAGCGATAGTGCCGAGTTCTCAAGTCCGGCAACTGAGGAGAGCACATCGCAAAGCAAGCCTGAATCGACGGCAGACGATAATAATGAGGAGGAACCAATGAGCCGCGATGCCGCCAGGGCTTCACGGGTAAGCGCCACCCTGAACGGCACAGAGTTCATCATCGACCTAGCGGATAACCCGACCGCGAAGGCGTTTGCATCAACACTTCCAATGGAATGCGAGCTGAGCGAGCTCAACGGCAACGAGAAGTACGTATTGCTCGACGAGGCGCTCCCGTCTGACCCGACGAATCCTGGCACCATCGAGGCGGGTGATGTGATGCTTTATCAGAATGCTTACATTGTCGTGTTCTACGAGACACATGCCGCTGACTACGCCTATTCCAGAATCGGGAGGATTGAGAACCCAAATGGCTTGAGCGCGGCCGTGGGTACGGGGTCTGTTAGGACGTCGTTTACGCTACTTCAATGATCCGATAACAACTGAGATGCGTTTGATATTGAAAAAAGTGAAGGGCTATGCTTGGTTGCTCGCAGTTGAGGGGCAACGCGAACGGCTCCGCCGCGAACTTTGTTATTGATGTTCCAAGAATAGCCGCCGTCATGATCGTAGCGCTCCACGTAGGAAACCCCACTCATGTCAACGCCGTTGCACTTCCCGGTGCCGAATCCTACGACGGGATACGTCTTCCGACTCTGACGAAGGCATCCGGATAGAAGTACTCTTCTCGAGGGAGCCAACAGACGAAGAGCCTTCATGATCCCGTCCTAGCTCAGCAGATATGCCCCTCTGTGATTTTCTCCTCCACAAACCAGCGCGGGTCCTCGTGGTAGAGGAGCGTTTCCCTGCCGTTGATGACGACGGCGTAGCAGACCCCGTCGCCTCCCACGCGCTTGGAGGAGCGGCGGCAGACCGAGACCACCTTCTCGATCGGATAGGTCGCCCGTCCCACCACTGCACCGACATGGGGCGAGTCCTGCCGTCCTCGTCGATGCGCACCGTCACGTCCATCCAGGACTCGTCGAGCCCGAACGGCTCCACCTGGTTGGTGTATTCGTAGCAGATCATGCGGGCGAGCGTCGAGTACCTCTTGTACGCGGCATAGTCGGGCGGCACCACGATGAGCTCCGGGCACTTCTGCCTAGCCTGCCATATCGCCTCTGCGGTCTTCACGCCGCACGCCTTCGCCTCGCGCGACTTCGCGAGGATGATGCCGCTGCGACGCTCCGGGTCTCCGACCACGGCCACCGGCCTGCCCCTGAGTGCAGGGTCGAGGTGCTGGACCACAGACGCGTAGAAGGCGTTCATGTCGATGTGCATCACGGCGCGCTCGCGCAAGGGGGTCACCTCCTCGGTATAGGTACATTTGTTCGACTGTGAGACATCCAATGATGAACTCGCTCGCCTAATCCGTCAATCGAACAGACTGTGGATTTTTCGAGTCGGGTGGCGCTCGTCGCATTCCGGGGAAACGCGATGCCGAACCAGCATCATTCGAGCGCTCTGAGACGGGATGCCCACGCTCCTGGCTCGTAGGCGCAGGCTTCGGAGATGGTGGCGAGCTATGTATGAGGCAGCCTCATGCCCACTGGGACAATTTGTCCCAGTTGCCTCGGAGCTTTATGTTAGATTCGAATTATCTCCTCTGGCTTGGAGATGCTCAGCGACTTTAGCTTTCGTCTCGCTTCTTCGCGCAGCGTCAAAGCTAGATTAAAAACGTACTCGTCCTGAAATGCGTAGCTCGTGAGCTCGTAGCAGTATCGGATTATCGGGAACGCATCCCTATTTTCATGCAGCTGCAGCATGAATTCGTCGCGATCGCGAGTATGGGTTCCTGGGCCCATGGGAAAGCTGCTCAAAACCGACTCTCTTGAATCGGCTTCGATTTTTGCGAATAACTCGTCCAGCTTATGCAGTTTTCCAGGCGTTTCGCACTGAGACAGCAATAGGGTTTTGAGGAACAGCTCACACGAGAATGATGCGTTGGCAAAAGCAGCTGAGCAGAAGACGTCTTCCAATCTTCCGAGGAGCATTGGAAGGCAGACGGTACGCAAGAACGAATCGGCGCTGTCAAAACAAGAGGACGCAGCCCTATGATAGTCCTCTTCCGTCTCCAGCTGCCTTTTCAGTTCCTTGGCGGTCTTGTTGAGGTCAAAATAGCCAAGCGGCTTCGAGTCGCACGTATCGTTCAAGGGTTCACCTCTTCGCGGTCTTATAGCTCCTGCTCACGCTAGGCCAGCTGATATGCGTAGCTTGTTGCAACCAAGCATTTATCTAAGCCCTATTGTTCTTTGGACTCTACGACGATCCATCTACCCGCCTTGTCTGAACCTTCTCGGAGTAGCTTTCCGTTGTCCTGCAGTTCCTTCAAAGCACGCCTTACCGTTCTGACGCTCGCTGCGGTTGTTTCAGCGATTTCTTCTGCCGTGATGCCCGAGTCACGCGCAATTAGCTCCAGTATCTTTGCGTTTCTTGAATCCTTGCCCCTTAGCGGCGTTTGAGGATTCTTTACCGTGACATTTACCGTGTCATTTACCGTGACATCTGGCACTGTATCTCCTGGCGATACTTGTGCAAATGCATCGTTTCTGTGGAAAACCAGCTTGGTCCCGCTTGGAACCCGCACGTATTCGACCCTGATGTTGGCGGCATCGCACGATTCCTTGATCCTCTTGATGCCGGTCCCGTATGCCTCTATGTCACCCGACCGGTACAGCGTCCTGGAAATAAGAGGGTTGCGGCTGATGGACGAGCTGTCCTCACCGGAGAGATGACGGTCGGGATCCTGCCCCTCGATGAACCATCCCGGGCTCGTGATCTCAACCGCATCGCTGTAGATGTCCACGACTACCGCATCATAGGTCTGCCAATCGCGATGCGCGAAGGCATTCATCAGCGCCTCACGGATCGCAGCCCTCGGAATCTCGAAATACACGGGGCTGGGCCCGCCCGTGGATGTGTCGACGCGGTTCCGGATATTCGAGATGATGTAGTACTCGCCCTTGTCGATGAGATCGAAGAAGATGCCCGCCTCCTGCTTGAGGTCGAGGATGTCCGTCCTCGCATGGCTTGCGAGAATCCCCATCTTAATTCCCGTGTAGATCGAGGGGCAGAACAGAACGGCTGCCGCATTGCGCAGGTTGTCTCCCTCCAGCAGGCCGAGGCGCTCAAGCACCTCCTTGGCATTCGTGTAGGGAAATGGGATCCTGCCCTCCTTCTGCCCGCGCTCTACAAACTTGCGAAGAGTGTCCTCGTCTGCGTCATCGACGGTCTTGTCCGATATGCGCCCATCCCAAGGATTCACACGATTCTCGGCTTCCTTGAAATGATGGCGAAGCTGACTCGGAGACATGATGACGTCCTCGTCTGCCCTGCGGATGCGGTACTTCCCGTTGCATGCATACGGCCCATCGTCCCCGAAGAAGGCCACCTTCACGTAATCCTTACCATCAGGTGTCTTCTCGTGGGCGACTATCGGGTAGATGGCAGGGTCTATCGAGTTGCCGATCGCCTGGCTTATCTTGCGCAGGGTTGATTCCGACACGTCCTGCCCGCACACCTCGCCATCTGGATTGACACCGAAGTACAAGATCCCTTTGCCGTGCTTGTTCAGGATGGCAGCGATCGAATCCATGCCTTCCTTCAGCTCGGAGGTCGTCTTCTTGAACTCCGTGTACTCGTCCTCGTGTCCCAGGTTCATCGCATCTCACCTGCCTCGTCTTCGTCTATCCCGCCGAAATCGCCTCGCCAGAGGGCGTATTCGACCTGCGATATGTCGCCGCCCTTGAGCGCCTTGCGCTGCTCGCTCCACTTCTCCAGCGCCATGGCCATCTTCAGCGCATGCGGCGCGTTCGGGTCCACGACGATGACGACGCCGTTCTTGGTCTTCGCAGGCTCTATGCCGAAACCGGCCTCCTCCATCGTGATGAGCGCATCCAGCACGTCGGCAACCGTTTCGAGACCGCGGTCCCTAAGCGATTCCGGCAGGATCCCGAGCGCGCCTGCGATGCCCGCGATCGTTGCCTCGTCAGGCGTGCGGTCACCCTTCTCGTAGTTCGCGATGGCGCTCTTCGTCTTGCCTATGGCATCGGCGAGCTGCTGCTGGGTCATCCCCGCTGTCTTCCGCGCCTTGCGTATCCGCTCGCCCGTGCCCAAGATCGCATCCTCTCGCCTCGCTTTTCTGCCTGTCCCTATTATCGCGCATTGTTCACGATTCCGTGCATCCACACCCACGGACGGCGAGCAGATCGACATCGTGGCCGAGAACGGGGACGCGCTCGTGTTCATCGACGTGAAGGCGCGCCGCGACGTCGGCAAAGGCTTTCCGAGCGAGAGCATGACCAAGCGCACGCGCGAGAGGCGCGAGAAGGCCGCCATACAATGGCTCAGAAGCGAAGGGATGGGCTATCGCGACCGACCGGTTCGCTTCGACAGCGTCTCGCTCCTGATGCTGGCGACCGACCGAGCCCTCATAAGGCACACCATAAACGCAATGGGTTGCGATTCATGCGCTCCGGCCGGGTGCGAGCCCGAGCCCGCGCCGGAACCCGAACTGGCCTGTGCGACCGCATAGCGACCTTCCGGTCGCATACGGCGTGGAGACTCCCTGGTGCTGGCCGGGGAGGCTTATTTCGATAAGTTCACAATATCGTGAATTTATGGTGTATAATGGGAACGTATTACAAAGACGGCATGCGAGCCGCTTCCACACTTTCAGGCAAGCATGCCACAAGCAAAGGATGCGCAATGGGAACCATAGCCATCAGCAACTACAAAGGAGGCGCCACAGCGAAGCGTTGCTATCGCCAGGGCGAAACCATGTTGACGATGCTTTCGTCAGGGCGACACCAACTGTGGAGAAATACCGGTATTCGCGGTTTTGTCCGAATGGTCTACAATGCCTTTGGTGCCAACTTGGTGCCAAGGCTGGTGCCAACTTGGTGCCAAGGCGATTCAGGGCATGTTTGAACGATGGGTGCTTTGACAAAGAAAAAGCAGGTCGGACAACCTTTTCGGATTATCCGACCTGCTGGTCAGTTTGGTCGCGGGGGCAGGATTTGAACCTACGACCTCCGGGTTATGAGCCCGGCGAGCTACCAGACTGCTCCACCCCGCATCGTTATGCCTTTATTGGCGAATCTCTATTCTACACCTATTGCTAAAAAATGCAAAACATACCTTACTATTTTACAGTAACCACAGGACAATTCGCCTCATGCAGCACCGCATAACTTACGCTGCCTAACATGCTGCGCAGCGCGCCTAGTCCGCGTCTACCCATAACTATCATGTCAATCTCATTGTCTTCCGCATATTCGCAAATACCCATTGCTGGCTTGCTAGCAGCCACAACATCTATCGTAACTTCGCACTTCAAATCGTCCAGCTGATCATCAAGCTGCTCTTCCACACTTTTTGCAGTATTGTTCTTAGCATTCGCTAGCAGCGCCTCGTATGTTTCCATGTCGGGAAAAATCTGCTGTACACTGCCAATTGGCTCTATGGGTGACTCAACACCAACACCTACCGCCCCCAGCGGAATAACCGCAAGTATATGCATAACTGCATCGGGCATATCGCCAATCATATTCTTCGCCACATTAAGCGCTCCTTGCGACGGTTCGGATCCATCATAGGCAACCAGCAGATTCTTATACATCATTGAAGTCTCCTCACACAACAGTTCATACGTCGCACTAATTAACCTAATTAACCTAATTAACCTAATTAGCCCAATTAGCCCATCACGCATCACGACGCAAATCTAACAAATCAATGTTACCTCAACACAACACCAATAAACTGCCAAATAAAAGCCTGAAAGCAAACCGTTCCCAAATGCCATGCGGCAAAATCCACCAAGTATCAAGCAATATAAAGTAGAATCAAAAAAACCTGCCAACATAAACAAAGCGAGAATTACATGCCTGTAATAGATTGTCATTGTCATATATACCCCGCCAAGATAGCCGATCGCGCCGTGGAAGGAGTTGGCAACTTCTACAACATACACATGGATGCGTGCGGCGGAACATCGCAGGCGCTAATTGCCGACAGCGCGCCTGCGCCAATAACTCACCATGTGGTACATTCGGTAGCCACGCGCCCCGAACAAGTACGCAGTATTAACGACTTTATCGCTCAAGAATGCGCCGCAAACCCGCACCTTATCGGCTTTATGACATTGCATCAAGATATGGAAGATCCGCTGACGGAAATAGAGCGCGCCTGCGCAATGGGGCTTGTTGGCGTAAAACTTCACCCCGACACACAGCGCGTGAACATGGACGATGCGCGCCTAATGCGTATATACGAAGCTATCGAAGGTCGGCTGCCGCTAATAATGCACTGTGGCGATTACCGCTACGACTTCAGCCATCCACGCCGTATGCGAAAAATTCTAGACACATTTCCGAATTTAGTGGTGAACGCCGCGCATTTTGGCGGCTGGTCTATTTTTGATGTAGCCGTAGAATACATGGAAGATGCGCGCTGTTTCATGGACGTATCTAGCAGCATGAAATTTTTGGGGAACAGGCGCACCACAGAACTAATTCAGCTTTATGGCACCGATCGCATAATGTTTGGCAGCGATTTTCCCATGTGGAACCCGGCGGATGAATACCAGCGCTTCACATCGCTTCCGTTTTCGCCCGCCGAATTCGAGAATATGACATGGCACAATGCCGAAAAATTTCTAGGACGCAGCATTAGCGATTAGCAGCATTAGCGATTAGCTTTACGGCTGCGCTTGCCGGGCGCTTTCTCGCGTGCCCGCCACCGCGCCTCTTCGCGACGCTGCTGCACATCTGCCGTTTCTTGGCGCAGCTGCATATACGTATTGAAGCGCTCCTGCACCAAACTGCCCGACTCTACCGCCAAGCGCACAGCACAACCGGGCTCGCGCCCATGTTTGCAGTCGCGAAAACGACAGCTTGCAGCCAACTCTTCTATATCGGCGAAAGCTGCATCTATGCCTGCGTCTGCCTCCCAAAGCCCCAAGCCGCGAACCCCCGGCATATCCACTATACAGCCGCCATCTGGAATTGGGATTATTTCGCGATTCACAGTGGTGTGTCGCCCTTTTCCGTCAACTTCGCGAACATTTGCCGTGCGCCGCGTTTCTTCGCCGGTTAAAAAGTTAATTAGTGTAGACTTCCCAACACCAGAACGTCCTATCAATACTGCAGTAGTACCCTTAGGCACTAGCTGCCTTACCCGCTCAACCGATTCAGCATCGCCATCCGCCATAACCACAACAGGCACATCGGCTCCCACCAGCTCGTGCACCCGTTTGCGCACTTCGCGAACCGCCAGTTCGTCGTCTGCCAAATCTGCCTTAGTAAGCACTACGGCAACGCGCGCACCCGTTTCAAACGCCAAGACCAATTCGCGCTGAAGCCGCCGCATATTCACCTGCCCGACCGGCTGCGCTATTATCACTGTGTCGAAATTGGCAGCCAATACCTGAGGTATAGCACGCTCTGTAGGATCTTTACGTACAAGCTGTGTGCGGCGCTCAAGAATTTCCTGAATTACGCCAACATCGTGACCACGCGGCAGCAGCACTTGCACTTCATCGCCTATAACAGCCCGACTTTCGCCAGTCTTTACAAGCTCGGTAGAATGCTCGCAGCGCACATTATGCCCGCTTCGCAGCGCAACCAGCGGAAGCCCCCTATCAAGCTTTACCACCTGTCCCTGCACAATTTCGTCTGCCGCAGACATACCCACACTAACGCCTTCGCTCACTAAGATATCTATAAATGACGGTTAGCGCCGCGCCAATTACTATAAGAGCAAGCCCGGGCACAAAATGACTTGGATTGAATTGCGACTCGCTGATAGCGCCGCGCCCCACCAGCGCAACATGGTCGGCATGAATGCCAGTAAGACCCGTGTGTTGCGTGCAAGCCATAGTGAATGTACCGCGCACCTGCAATGTGGTTCCGCGCTTTCCATAAACTCCATAAGTATCTATTACGCGGGCAAGCGACCTTGGCATAAACACGTTTACCTCAGAATACGAGCCATCGTTAGCCTGAAGAGTTATCCAGCAATAATCGGGCTGTAAATCATCGGCAATACAATCGCCAACCACCTCACCTGTAACCTGTACAGTTTGCCCCTCCATGTACGAGTCGGCATTTTCCAAGTCGGCTATTGAAGCGTCGTAAATAAACGAACTGTCGGGAAGCTGCGTAGGGTTCATTAGATTTCGCGAATTTTCGGCACCCATATCGGATGCAATGCCACCAGCTTCGTCCGTTTTTACCTGCCGACCACAACCAGTAAGCGTGCCGCAAACAAGAACAGCCACAGCTAGCAGAGTGCATATAAACCGTACACGATTCGAATTTTTCATGCTGCACCCCTGCGTCTGCGGAATCTAGGCACAACACTAACAGCAACCTGCACCAACAATGCAAGCAACGCAATAAACTCCAAACGACCCACCCACATTTGGAAAATGTAGAATAACTCTAATGTCCACGGCATGCCCGGAGCCGCCACACCAGTGGTTATGCCGCCGTTCGATGTCATAGCAACCGATTCAAAAATGGCTTGCGTAGCTTCGTAGCCATGAGCAATACCCACCAATGTCCCAATCGCATACGTTGTTACATACAAAATAAAAACGGTCATAGCCTCTTTCACGGCATCCGGCGTTAAAATGCGCCGCCCCAAATGGCTGTACGACACCACCACGCGCGCACTGTCGGGCGCAATGGTTTCTTTAATGGTTGCCACTATCGATTTCGCAATTATTCCCACGCGATACAACTTTATACCGCCAGCCGTTGACCCAGCACTAGCGCCTACAGCCATAACAATGGCTATTGCCAGAAATGCACCCGAGGTAAAAACGCTTAACAGTTGGTTTGTGGTTACTACGGAAAATCCAGTGGTAGTCATAGCGGATATCAGCATAAATGTGCCGCGCCTAAGCATGGCAGATAAGTTCGAAAACAATGTGCTACCCGCAAGTGCCGCTGTAAGTACGCAAAGCATAACAGCTAGCCAGATTATTGTTGTACGCGTTTCTATGTCGCGGAAAAATGTTTTCGTGTCGCCTTTCCACACATCGGCGTAAATAACGAAACTGATAGAACCCATCAGCATAAGAATCATCATTACCACTTCTATGGAAAACGAGTGGTAATACATAATTGATTGCTGCATCGGGGTGAAACCGCCGGTTACAAAGCCCGAAATAGATGTCCAAAACGCATGCAACAGCGCACGAGCAGGCTCCATGCCATCAAGCAACATAAGCACGGTGACAACAATGGTGGCAACAATAATTACAATAGCGGTTATTTTGCTAATAAAGCGTGTGGTTTGCACTACGTTTGGCACCACATGTTCATTGCGACCTTCCGACCTGTAAAGCGCGCTGCCTATGCGCTTGCCAAATATCCCAAGCGAAAGCGCCACAACAATAAGCCCTAAACCGCCAAGCAAATGCATCATAAAGCGGAACATATTGTCTGCGTAAGATAGATGATCTAAATCGACAATTAGACTGGCGCCTGTTGTAGTTAGACCCGATACGCCGTCGAAAACCGCGTCTAAATATGTAGTGTAGTGCCCCGAGAAATAAAGCGGAATAGAGCAGAAAATTCCCAGCACAATCCACGCAAGACCCACAACCGCTATAGCTTGCTGACGGTTTAGGCGCCCCGGTTGAATGCGGCAGAAGCGCAATGCCGAACCTACTACCAACGCAATACCTATAGAGTAAAAGTAACGAGCCGCCGGATCCCATTCCTGAAACACCAACGCAGTAACAAGAGGCACCACCATTAACAATGCGGAAAATAACACCAACATTCCTAAGTAGTGTCCGACTGCTCGCAGGTCGTCAAATGTGAAACGCTGCCACATAGATGCGCTTAACTACCCTGCAGGAACAAGAACGCGAACTACAGCCATAAGAATCCAAAGCGCCACAATAAAACTAAAGAGCGCCAGAATAAGCATCCCCATACCGCGTAGGGCAGGCGCTGCTTTCTCACGTATGTCCGCAAAAGAATTATGCATGCGCACATTGTACCGCTGAACTTCCCATTAAGGTGAGACAACAGAGTGCGATTGTCAAATTCGCTCCTGTAATTTTTTACGTAATCTGCAAACCGCAAAATGGAACCAACTACTCTTTGCAAAAAAGGCGCACCATAAAGTATGAATGCATAGCCGTAGAACTGGAAAACAATAGCAAAAACTATTACCTCAGCAAATTATTGATGAACAAACCTATATATTGACATACTCAAGTCATAATTATATAATAATTCTATCATTATTATTACTTTTAACTGATAGGATTCTATATGCCATGCATTATTCCATCTACCGATCTTCGAAATAATTTCAGCGATATTGAAGAGCTGGCTAAAAAGACTCGCGAACCTATTTACCTTACGAAAAACGGTCGTGGAAGCCTTGTACTTATGGACATAAATGCATTTGAGGAATATCAAGATGCAAGGGCATATCGCCATTACATTGACACGGCACTTGCAGAAGCTAAAAGCAACAAACTTGACGGAAAATCGAAATACTACGATATAGAGTTTGCGTTCGAAAAACTCCTAGATGAAGAAGACCCCGAAACCTCATTAGGAGTACTAGATGCAACGGCGTAGAATTCTTTTATTAAGTGATGCAATTCGAGATATTCAGAAAATATACGATGACATTCTGTCTATTTCAAAATCAAAGACTGTTGCTCAAAATTATCTCAAGAAACTCAGGCATGAATTGCGCCATTTGGAATTTACTGCTGAAGCTTGCACTCATTATGTATTAGACGATGGAAGCAGTACGGACTATCGTTTTTGTCCAGCGTGCAACTATATTGCGTTTTTTCGTTTGACTGAAAACGCAATAGAAATCGATAGGATACTTTATAGTAGATCAGATTTCATACGTCACTTAGATTTATAGCAAACTAAGACAGATTCCGTAGAGTTTCGCAATAGATTAGTCAAACAACAATCAAATTGCTAATTCAATCCCAATGTACGCCGCATAGGCAGAATCGAGGAAGCAAAATGAAGGCTGTGCAGCTTCTGAATGAAGCTTCCCCGATTCTTATACATGAAGTGTCTACTTAGCGCCTTTCACCACATTGCGACTAGTTAGATACGTGACCAGCATGTACCCGCCATAAATAACCCCCACAAACGCAGCCGCCATAGCAATGGGTTCTACCACAGACACACCCAAAGCGTCGAACAACTGCACTGACATAACTCCAATAGCGCATGCGGAATGACACACTGCAACCACTAATGGAAGCAAGAAGTAAACGACCAGCTGCACCAAAAGCGAACGATTTATCATGCGCTGACTACATCCAATACGCGACAACATGCGATAGCGCGGCAGCGAATCGGTGGTTTGCGACAACTGCTGTACAGCCAAAATAGCCGCAGTAGAGATAAGGAAAACAAAGCCGATATATAGCGCCAAATAGGTTATCAGCATCTTCAGACCACCCGATTGAGTAATCATTTCATGCGCAGTTAGCACCCGCGTAACCGGCCACAGCAAACTTGCCCACTTATCATCGGCACCCGAAGTGCCTTTCTCGAAACCACCCATATCCTTCGGCTGCGTAGCCGCAATAATGTCGCCTAAAGCCTCATCGTTTTGCACTTCGCTTTTTCCGTTTTCGGCATACATTACGTTCAGCACCGACCTAGACGGAATAGCACCCTGCGACCGCAAGTTGTCAATCGCATAATCGGGCACAGCAATGGTAACCGCAGTAGCTTTTATAGCGTTGTCTTCAAGTTGAGTGTCCACCATGTCACCCACAAACGTTAGCTGCGTACCCATTGCGTCTATCGTAGGTCGCGCCTCCACAACCATTTCAGCAACGTCTTTAGAAATGTCCATGTTGTTCACCATGACACATTCATTGGCTTGAAGCTGCACAGGTGTCTGCCCTGTAAGCGCGCGTGCCGCATTTAAGTCGGAAAGCGAAATTACGAGCAAATTAGACTCTTTCAAAGTGGGCTGAATCTCGTTCAGCTTATCTAGCGCTTCAGACCCCACTTGCTCAAGAATGTTGCCATAAGTTGTACTGGGAAGAAAATAGAAATCTACCTGCGAGTTGTTAGCTATAGTTTCATCCCACAGCTGCGGCGCATTCTCGCGCAACGCCGCCGCCATATCCCAGTTGTACGCCACTCCGCTTTCGTAGCGCTCGGGCGCTTCTGCCTGCATAGCCTTAGCACGCGAATCGGGCGCCTCGGATGTATCGCGAATCGCCATCATAGTGTCTTCGCTATAAATTTCAGCACTTAACGTAGCGCTATATGGGTTCGCTTCTTCTATACCATCGGTAAATACATTCACCAAACCCATTCCTATGGAAAACACCGTAATCGAGAAAAACAGCATTACGCACACAGCCCAAAGCGACAAAAACGCTGTGTTCACGCGGCTTGCAATCTGCCGCACAGTAAACGGCACAAGTCCGCGCACATACACACCGCGCGCATGTGTAAGCACCGCAATAACAAACCCAGCAAGCGACCAAAACAGCATAAACGTTCCAATTAACATGCACACTGTAGCGCGTATAAAACGCGGGTCGTCCAGCATAACCATGCCGCTTTCAATCAGCTGCTGATACGCATACGCCAAAACACCAACAGAGACAATGAAAACAACAAGGCAAACCCACGGGTTGCGCACTGCCACTTTCTGATTTTTAGAATCGGCGTACAAAAGGTCAATAAGCTTGCACCTGTTAACCGAAAACGTATTGAATATGGCAACCACCACATAGATAACCACAAAGCTAACAATGGTTACGCCAAGCGCCTCGGGCGAAAAGACGAACTGATAGTTTTTAATGGTTGCGCCAAACAGCGAAGCCGTGAAAAACGACATAGCTTGCGAAAGCAGAAAGCCCACCACAAGACCAAGCACCAACGAAACCACGCCCACCATAATCGTTTCAATAAGCATAATTAGCGACATGTTTCGCGAACTCATGCCAAGCAGCATATAAGTGCCAAATTCGCGCTTCCGGCGTTTTATAAGAAAGCCATTCGAATACAGAATCAGAAATCCCAGCACACATGCGATAAGCCACGAAAACATGCCCATAAATACTTGCGTTGTTTCAAATTGGCGCACGTCGGCTTGCGATTCTAAGTCAAACATTACCTCTTGACTGCCAATGGAATTAAATGCGTAAAACACCGCAACGCCAAATAAAAGCGTTAGAAAATAGATAGTATAGTCGCGCACCGAATGACGAATGTTGCGCCAAGCCAGTTTAAGCAGCATGACCTACCTCGCCCCCAAGAAACGACACTACCTCCATAATGCGTGCGAAAAATTCCTCGCGCGACATTGCACCGCGGCGAATTTCGTTGAACAGACGCCCGTCCTTTATGAACAACACGCGATTTGTAAACGATGCCGCATACGAGTCGTGCGTAACCATCATTATTGTGGCACCCATCTGCACATTCATCATTTCCAAAGTTTCCAACAACACGGCGGCAGAGCGCGAATCAAGTGCACCCGTGGGCTCGTCAGCCAAGATCAGCTTCGGATCTCCCACTATTGCACGCGCCGCAGCCACACGCTGCTTCTGCCCGCCAGACATTTGATTGGGATACTTTTTCAGAACATCGGTCACACCCAGCGTTTGCGCTATTTCATGCACGCGGCGCGAAATTTCCGCAGGTGGCACATGCTTAATAGTAAGCGCCAGCGATATATTCTCTGTGCCATTCAGCGTATCAAGCAAGTTGAAATCTTGGAAAATGAAGCCCAATTCGTCGCGGCGGAATTTTGACAACGCCCGCTTCGACATAGTTGTTATGTCCTGACCATCCACCAAAATTTGCCCGCTAGTAACTTTGTCAATAGTGGACACGCAATTCAAAAGCGTGGTTTTTCCGCTGCCCGAAGCACCCATAATGCTTACAAATTCGCCTTTTTCCACGTCGAAACTAACGCCATCTAGCGCTTGTGTTATGGAATCGCGGCTTCCGTAAACCTTTTTCACCTGATGCACCGAAAGCGCCAAAGGCTGTTCGCGCTGCATCTGAGCATTCATTGAATGCGCGGGAGTTGCATATACTTCTGCCATGATTAACCTCAAGCTTTCACAAGACGCGGCGACTCATACACAACAAGTGCGCCTATCGTTATTAGTATCGCTAATGAAACAGCAACTTTTCCTGCAGTTGTCATAGTTTCCTCCTATCTGCTGCCGGATTAAATGCGCCGGCAAACTGCAGTTAGAACTATGCGCTTGCGCCTTTCAAGTTGCCATCGAAGCACCTTACATTCAGCTTACAAGAATGTAAGGGTGCGGACAGACCACCTTTAGCGCATTCTGGAGACTTATTTGGTCAAAACTTCCAGCTTTCCACACTCAAACACACCTAATAGCCCCCGTCGAGATCGTGTGCCGAAAGTTGGTGTCAGGAGCCACTTTGAGATAGAAGTGACCATTGCCTAGAATCGTTTTTGTGAAAGTAACCGATTCAGCAGAAAGGCAACGGCCACTATGGACACTTTACAGGATA
>NZ_JAAKEF010000019.1:0-47026 GCF_011039055.1 Adlercreutzia sp. ZJ154 | reverse complement strand
GGCCCGTAGCTCAGTTGGTTAGAGCGCACGCCTGATAAGCGTGAGGTCGCTGGTTCAAATCCATTCGGGCCCACCATTTTGCGATAAACGCTCCATCGTGAGCCGAGTTAGCCGGTGGAGCGTTTATTAAAAGTGTGGGTCTGTTGTCAGACTGAACGGTTTGGCAAACGGGCAAGAATGTTTCACGTGAAACATTTGCTAACATATGTGGGGCATTAGCTCAGCTGGGAGAGCGCGGGCTTTGCAAGCCTGAGGTCAGGGGTTCGATCCCCCTATGCTCCACCACGAATTTTCGAGCCGACAAGTTCGGCTCTTTTTCATTTTTGTGAAGCCTTCAAGGATCGAACCCCGCGAGAGCACAGCAGCCCAGTGGGCTGTTGTGGGTCGAAAGCCGAAGGCTTAAGGTCTTTACGGATTCGTGAAGCGAATACGTGTCGATCCCCCTATACTTCACCACAAAAGTATTAGGCGAACCCTTGTTGCAGGAGTTCGCCTTTTGATACCTCTTAGTGGGTTAATACTTAAAAAATGTGTCTAGCGGTATTATTCATGGATTGCGGTTGTTAATTGAATTCTTAATCTGAATACCTCTGAACACCCGTCCAGATTAAGATTGTGCATGTCCATATTGCGATTGCAATCAATTTCGTTAAGTTGCAGAGTTTCAAATGCGTAGCGAGAGAAATAAATTGACAAAAATGGTCAAAACTTCCGACTTTCCACGGTCGGATTGCCATGAAGGCAGCTTGAATTGTGGAGAACACTGGGCAAACAGCATTTGGTGATGCATCTATAGGGGCTATTTTGTGCTTTTCACAGTGGAAAGCTGGAAGTTTTGACCATTTTTGGTTGTTGTTAATTCACAAACGAGCGTAGTCTACAATTGTGTGCACGCTTAACAGAAGAAAAAATACAGAAGAAGAAATACAGAATACGAAATACAGAAGAAAAAACGCAGCAGAGGAAACACAGAAGAGGAAATATGATTCCGCTTAGAATTTTGACTCTTATATTTACTGGTCCAGAACAGCCGGCGGTGTTGGTGCTAGAGCCTATAGAGGAACAGCACGAGGGATGTTCACGTATCGTTCCAATATGGATAGGTGCGAATGAAGCTATGCAGCTTGGCGTAGCAATAGAGCATGTAAAATTGCCGCGTCCGATGACTCATGACCTATTTATTGACGCAATTACGAATTTGGATGCTTGTGTTGATCATGTATTCATACCGCGCGTGGAAGGGCAAACTTTCTTTGCAAAATTAGTGATTAGACAAGCAGGGCGGCTAATAGAATTAGATGCGCGCCCGACAGATGCGCTTGCGCTGGCGTTGCGCGAAGATGCACCATTTATGATAGATGAGAGTGTATTAGAACAAGCGTCGTTCCCTTATATTTTCAAAGATGACAAAGCTAAAGAAGTGGAGTTGCAAGAATTTCGTTCGTTTATTGAAAATATATCGCCAGACGATTTTTCGCAGCAGTAAGTTAAGTTGAAGTTGGTTTGTTTGGGCGAAAAACTTCGGCTTTTGCGCATTCGGCACGCATCAAATGTTTCACGTGAAACATTTGAGTAGAAACTTGTTGAAATTAGGGCGCATTGAAATTAGGGCGCATATTATGACTTGCAAATTGGAAAGAACTTCAACTTGCGCAAGCTCTAAGGGAATGGGGCCTTTAGGAATATTGGCGCTGGTTGCTGCATTTGCGTTCGGTGCTGTATTTTTTGGTCCGGCGTTAGCGGTGGATTGCGTGTTGGTGGGCATAGTAGAAGAGTCTATATTTACTGGGGCGGTTTTTGCCGTGTTGTCGAAATACTTTACAGCCGATGCAGCACGCGAAGCCAGCGAAACAAGCACAACTAACGCAACAAGCGTAGCTAACGCAACAGGTACAACTAACGCAATAGGTACAACTAACGCCACAAGCGCAGCCACTGTGTCACGCACAAAGAATACGCCAACGAAAACAAGATTAGCCAACGCGTCAGTTGCAAAATCAGCAGCTACAACAGCGCTTTTGTTTGCGCTTTGTCATCTGGCGCAACCGTGGAAGCTGCCTATAGCTTTCGTTTTCAGTTTGTGCATGATTTGGCTTTATCGTCGCTCGGGCAGCATTATGTGGCCCGTTTGCGCTCATACAGTATTCGACATGCTTTGGTTTGGGCTATTCGCCCTGCCCTAGCGCCTTCTTGGTGTTAGAATAGCCCATCGAATAGTTCATCTGGGTAGCGTTTATCGCGCCGCCCCGATCGGAAAATCCAACATAGGAAGCAAATATATGAAACAAGACAATATTCGTAACGTGGCTATAATTGCGCATGTCGATCATGGCAAAACTACGCTGGTAGACAGACTGTTATGGGCATCGCATGTGTTTCGCGAAAATCAGCAAGTGCAAGAGCGTGTGCTAGACAGCAACGATCAAGAGCGAGAGCGCGGCATTACAATCCTTTCCAAAAATATTTCTATTAACTACAAAGGTGTAAAAATCAACATTATTGACACGCCGGGTCATGCCGATTTTGGCGGCGAAGTAGAGCGCGTGTTGAATATGGCTGACGGCGCTTTACTTATTGTGGATGCATACGAAGGTCCTAAGCCGCAAACACGATTTGTGTTATCGCATGCTCTTGAGCGAGGTTTGCGCATTGTGGTAGTGGTTAATAAAATTGACCGCCCAAACGCTAATCCGGAAGGTGCGGTGGACAAAGTATTCGACTTAATGGTTGAATTAGGCGCTACCGATGAACAGTTGGATTTTCCAGTTATATACGCATCGGCCGTGAATGGCTATGCGCGCTTAAATCCGACCGACAACAACAACGATATGATTCCGCTGTTAGATATGATTATCGAGCAAATTCCAGCGCCCGATGTAGATTTAGATGGTCCGCTGGCATTGCAAATTTGCACGGTTGACCATAGCAGTTACGAGGGGCGTATCGGTGTAGGGCGCTTGTCTAGCGGCACTCTTCACGAAAAAGAACAGGTGCTGGTTATAAAGCCTTCTGGCGAAGAACGACAAGCTCAGATTCGCAAGGTTTATACTTTTGAAAATTTAGGGAAAGTAGAAGTGCCAGATGCTGCCGCAGGTGACATAGTGGCAGTTATCGGTATTGAAGATGCAGACATCGGCGATATTCTGACCAGCCCAGACAGCCCGGTTTTGATGGAGCCTATTGCGGTTGAGGAACCCACGATGGCAGTTGTGTTTGAAGCCTCTAGCAGCCCACTTGTGGGGCGCGAAGGCGAGATAGTGGGCGGTCGTCAACTTAAAGAGAGATTGCTGCGTGAAAAAGAAAGCAACATTTCTATGCGCATCAATGAACTTGAAGATAAAAGCGGCATTGAAGTTGCAGGACGCGGCGTTCTGCATCTAAGCGTACTGATGGAAACGATGCGGCGTGAAGGCTTCGAATTCCAAGTTGGTCGCCCGCGCGTGGTATACAAAACCGCTGAAGATGGCAGCAAGCTAGAACCTATAGAAGAAGCTACTGTAGATGTGCCAAACGAATATTCCGGCAAGGCAATTGAAGTAATGGGAACAGCAGGCGGCATAATGGAAGATATGGCATCTGATGAAACTATGACACATCTGACATTCCGCATACCGTCGCGCGGAACCATGGGTTTGAAGACGCGCCTACTGAATGCGACGCACGGCGAAGCTATGTTGTTCCACCATTTCAAAGAGTACGGTCCGTATTCTGGCGAAATGGCAGGGCGCAAAAACGGTGGCATGATCGCCATGTCTACTGGCAAAGCGGTAGCGTATGCGCTGGATACTCTGCAAGAACGCGGACGTCTTTTTGTCGGACCGGGCGATGAGTGCTATGAAGGCATGATTGTTGGCGAGTCCGCCAAAGAAGGCGACATGGTAGTAAATGTGGAGAAGTCAAAACAACTAGGCAATCAGCGCTCCAGTTCTGCTGATAAAGCCATTCAGCTAACTCCGCCCATAACTTTTACATTAGAAGAGGCATTAGAGTACATAGAAGATGACGAATTGGTAGAAATAACACCTAAGAGCATTCGTCTTCGCAAACGTCTGCTTTCTGCGACCGATCGTAAAAAAGCAAACAAAAAGTAAATGGATGTTTCGCGTGAAACGTTCTGTATATGGTGCGTATGTGCAAAAATGTGAAACTGCAAGTGACAAGAGTTGTAAGCACAGCTTGAAAGGCGAAAATGAAGAAGATTTTTAGATATGGAGCAGCGTTAGCAATTTCTGCTGTCTGCGTTTTGGGAATTGCTGGTTGCGCTGAAACTACAAGCGAAAAAGGACTAACGCCTGACACCGGGTTAACTGGTGGTGTAGCGGCTACTGTAAATGGGACTGAAATTCCTGAAGATGATATAACTCGCAACATAAATAGTTTGCGTCTGAATGCATCGGCTGAAGATGATGATGCTTGGGCAAAATATCTAAATCAGATGGGCTACACGCCGTCTAGTTTGCGCGAATATTTCTTGGATTCCATGATTGATCAGCAGCTGGTTATTCAATTTGCCGACGATGAAGGATGCGGCGCTACTGATGAAGAAATTCAGGGTCAAGTAGACAAAATGCGTCAGAATTATTCTTCTGATGAAGCTTGGCAGGAAGCTCTAGAAAATTCTGGTTTCGAAACTGAGGACGATTATCGCGAGGCGCTGAAGTATTCCATTGGTAACGAGAAACTGAAAGAAAAGTTCGCAAACGAGGCAGTTGCCGATGATGCCAAAGTGCTTGAACAAGCACAGTCGCAATACAACGGCAAGGGCACAATGCGTCGCTCATCACACATTCTGTTTGCTGAATCCGACCAAGCGAAAGCGCAGGAAGTTCTTGGACAATTGCAAGCGGGCACGCTAGATTTTGCAGAAGCCGCAAAGGAGTATTCTACCGACACCGGCTCTGCTGAAAATGGCGGCGATGTAGGTTGGGATGGAACCAATTCGTTTGTAGAGGCATACCAAACCGCGCTTGACGGGTTGCAAGTAGGCGAAATGACCGATTTGGTTCAAAGCGATTATGGTTGGCACATAATAAAGTGCACCGATATGGTTACAGTTCCAGATGAAATAACCGACTTGAGCCAAGTGCCTGATAGTTTGTTGGTAGATATTCGTGCTTCGGTAAAGGAAACTCAGGCTAGTGAAGATTTGAGCGCATGGAAAAAGAGCAAGCGTGAATCTTCCGATGTTGTTATAAACGACATGCCCGAGAATGTGCCGTATAACGTCGATATGAGCGCTTATGAAACTCCCGAGGAAGAAAAAGCAACCGATGAGGCTGCTGAGGAAAACTTGGTAGAAGATGTTGAAAATACAGAAAACGCCGTAGACTCAGCTGAGGCGGCAACAAATGAAGCCGGAAACGATGCGGGTGCTGCCGATGCTTCTGGCGCTGCACCTGAGCAGCCTGCGGAAGGTGAAAGCTCTGCGGCTACGGAAGGTGGCGCACAATAGGCGCTTCTGGGCAAATACCATTTATCAGACTTAAAGATGCAGCGGTCAGAAGATCTGGTCGCTGCATTCTTCATATAGACAATTTTCAATTGGCTGAAGGCGAATCGGTAGCATTGTTGGGACCAAATGGTGCTGGCAAATCAACTTTTGTAGGACTGCTGACGCGCGATATTCATCCAATGCATCGCGAAGAGCCACCTGTAAGGTTTCGCGGCATGTCGCGCCCTTTGTTGGAAGATGTGAAAATGGCGATAGGCTATGTGTCGTCAAGTATGCAGTCGCAAATATCGGTTCACCTGCCAGCAGCAGATGTGGCAGCGGGTGGTTTGTTTGGGTCGCTTGGTGTGCCGAAGCGCTTTACTGTTACTTCTGAACAGCGCGCCCGCGTAATGGAAGTTATGGAACAGTTGGGAATAGCCGATTTGGCCGATCGAGACATAACCACATTATCTTCTGGACAAGCGCGCCGTGTTCTTATTGCTAGGGCTATGGTTCACAATCCTAGCGCGCTAATTTTTGATGAGCCTTGCACCGGTTTAGACCCACAAGGCATGTTCTATGTTCGCAAAACCATGCGCCAGCTTGCGCAGCTTGGTTGTGCAGTTGTTCTGGTTACGCATTATCTTGAAGACATAATCCCCGAAATTAATCGCGTTGTGCTAATGAAAGATGCGCACATTATTGCAGACGGATCTAAAGAGCAGCTGCTTTCTAGTAAAAACATGTCGGCGCTGTTTGGTATTCCGGTAAATGTTGTACAGCGTGCGGGCTACTATTCTTTAATGGCAGACTATTAGCATATGAGTTGGTGGGATAACATATGTGACAAGTGCGGGCGTTGTTGTTTTGAGCGTGAACTAGATGAAGATGGCGACGTTGTAATTGATTATGCGGCACCGTGTGAATTTCTGAATCCCGAAACGCGTTTATGTACTGTTTATGAAAACAGGTTTCGCGCGTGTGAGCGCTGTGGTCGTGTTTCTATAGTTACTGCGCTATTCGACCCGCTTCTACCCGAGGGTTGTGCGTATGCGCGCATGTTCCGCAAATGGAAGAAAGAGAACAATCTATAATCGGCTTGTTGTTGAACAGCTATTGTATGCGCTATACTGTCGAGTTGCTGCTTTGCAGTCGGCGGTGAACGGAGAGGTGTCCGAGCTGGCCGAAGGAGCACGATTGGAAATCGTGTATGCCCCAAAAGGGTATCCGGGGTTCGAATCCCCGCCTCTCCGCCATTTTTGGTTTTCTCTTGGTGCGGCTAATATGTAACCTACTGAAAGCCTTATTGGGCGCTTTTTGCAAAGCATTATGTTATACGGAGAGGTGGCAGAGCGGTTGAATGCGGCGGTCTCGAAAACCGTTATGCCGTGTTAAGCGGTATCCAGGGTTCGAATCCCTGCCTCTCCGCCAGTTTGGAAATTTATTCTAATTTTTTATTCTTGCAGTTTGAATCGCTTTAAAACTAAGCAGCAGGGATTCGAACCCTGCGAAGGCTGAAATGCCCACTGGGCATTTCAGGGTCGAGCGCAAAGCGCGAGGCCTCCACGGATTCGCGAAGCGAATACGTGTCGAATCCCTGCCTCTTCGCCAGTTTGTAAATCTATTCTAAATTCTTACGAATAAAACCATTTAAGGCATTTTCGTGTTAGATTGGGGCTTTGGGCTTGTATTCAACTAAACTATTACCAAACATAAAAGGTGCAAACCTGTAGCGAGCAAATTTGCGCCATACGGAAGGAGTCTAAATGAGCGACCGCGAAGTAAAGAATCAGGTATCAGAAGTACCTCAGATGCCCGAGATTCTAGAGCGCGTTTTGCTGTATGCGCTAGACGAAGGCAAACAGCGCATGAATGCGGGTGAAGAAATTGTGCCATTCACCACTATGGTTGTGCGTGACAATGTGTTTTTGGAAACCCATCCCGGCAATAGCGCCCAAGAATGCTTCAATTTAGCGCAGCATACCGTTGAAGGTGCGCGAGGCGCAAACGCTTATGCGCTTTGTTACGACGGCTACATTGAAACCGATAATGGCGTAAAAGATGCACTTATTGCAGAAGGCGGCGTACCCGGTTTACCAGATGGCTATGCAATTGGTTTTTTGTACACTCAACAAGAAGGCATGTTGCCTGTTTTTGATACAAGTCCGTCTTATATCGGCGAAGCGCCTAACTTTATGAGCAACCTGCGCGCGGCAACCGATTATGCCGATGCCGAAATAGACAACAAGTATTTAGATACTTCAGTCTAGTTAGTTCGAAAAACTAAATTCTAATAAGCCTCTGTTTGCGTTGCCGGCACAGAGGCTTTTTTGATGTAGGCAATTGTGCTGAAACTCTTTGTGCTTTGCAGAACGCAGGCACAACTATAGCTGTTAAAATTTCTCCAGCTTTGCATTGGTACTTTACGTTGGTAAGCAGTATCATTTCGCTAACCCAAAAAGCAGTTACAAAAGCTGTAAGTTCGGAGTTTGGAGGATTCGTGGCAGATATAACCGCAGTGGATTATATATGGATGAACGGTACATTAGTGCCGTGGGCAGATGCCAACGTGCACGTGCTTTCGCATTCGCTTCATTATGGATCGGGTGTTTTTGAAGGTATTCGCTGTTACAAAGATCCCAATTCTGATCGCAGTTTCATTTTCCGCTTGCGCGATCATATGGAGCGCCTGCATCGTAGTGCGAAAATTGCTGCTATTGATTTGCCTTACACGGTAGACCAGCTGTGTGAAGCCACGATAGAGGTAATACGTGCGAACAAGCTACCAGCGTGCTACATTCGTCCGTTGGTTTTCCGCGGTTATGGCGTTATGGGCGTTGATCCAACAGGTGCGCCCACTGATGTAATAATAGCTTGCTGGCCGTGGGATGCCTATTTGGGTGAAGAGGCTCTGGCAAATGGTATAGCAGTTGGCGTGTCGTCTTGGAGACAGCGCTCTATTAACGCTATTCCGCCAGCAGTTAAAGCTACTGCTGCATATTTCAACTCGCTTATGGCAAAACTTGAGGCGAAAGAACACGGTTATGCCGAAGCGGTTATGCTAAATGAAAATGGTTTAGTTTGCGAAGGCACAGGCGAAAACATTTTCGTGGTGCGCAATTCGGTGTTGTCTACACCGCCGCTTTCCGATGGTGTGCTTGAAGGCATTACGCGCGACACTGTGCTGGTAATTGCTGACGAATTGGGAATTCCGGCTGGCGAAGAAAGCTTAACTAGAAGCGACTTGTACGTGGCTGATGAGGTATTTATGACCGGTTCGGCTGCCGAACTTACCCCTATTGGTTCGGTGGATGGACGTACTGTTGGCAAGCCCGGTCCTGTAACACGCCAACTGCAAGAGCGCTTTTTCGAAATAGCTTATGGACACGCTGAAGAATATTCCGATTGGTTGACTCAAGTTTAATTGGCGAAAATTTACACATACGATTGCACGCTGCGCGACGGAGAGCAATGCGAAGGAATAAATCTTTCACTGGAAGACAAGTTGCTTATAGCGCGCCGGCTTGATGAATTCGGTGTAGATTTCATCGAAGGTGGCTTTCCTGCGTCAAACCCGAAAGATATAGCCTTTTTTAAGGCGGTTCGGCATATGCGATTTGAACACTCACGCATAGCTGCGTTTGGCAGCACTTGTCGCAAAGGTGTAGCTGCTTTAGATGACCCGGGTTTGGCCGATTTGTTGGAATGCGGTGCACCTGTAGTTACCATTGTGGGAAAAACGTGGGATAAACAGGTGACATTGGCACTTCAAGCTGAGTTATCTGAAAATCTGCGCATGATTCGCGATTCGGTGGCGCATCTGAAAGCGGCAGGTCGCAGAGTTGTTTTTGATGCAGAGCATTTTTTCGATGGTTACGTTAGCAACAAGGAATATGCGTTGGAATGCTTGCGTGCGGCACACGAGGCTGGTGCCGATAGCATAGATTTGTGCGAAACAAATGGCGGTGCGCTGCCATTTGATGTTGAGCGCATTGTTGCGGCTGCGGTTGCAGAATTTCCCGGACAGAATTTTGGCATACATTGTCACAACGATTCAGGGTGTGCGGTTGCAAACACTCTTGCGGCGGTTCGTGCAGGTGCTGTGCAAGTGCAAGGAACCATGAATGGCATAGGTGAGCGAGTTGGTAACACCGATTTGCTAACAGTTATAGCTAATCTTGAATTGAAGATGAATGCAGAAACGGTAGGTCGCAGTAATTTACAGCAGCTTACCGATGTCTCGCATTACATGGCCGAGATTACAGGAGCACCAGTTTCAGCGCATAATCCGTATAGCGGTCATTCTGCATTTGCGCATAAAGGCGGCTTGCATGCTAGCGCTATTGCTCGTTTTCCGCAGGCATATGAACATGCTGACCCGAAACTTGTGGGAAATAGAGCGCGTATGGTGGTAAGCGAACTAGCTGGTAAGGCTTCGCTTTTGCAGAAAGCTGCGGCGTTGGGCATAGATTTAGAAGCCAGCGGCGCTAATGTGCAAACAATACTTGACGATATAAAGAATCGCGAAGCACGCGGCTATACATATGAAGTGGCTGACGGTTCGCTTGCGTTGTTGTTGATGCGTCACTTGGGGGAATATTCTCCGGTGTTCACGTTAGAAAGTTTCCGGGTTATTGTGGACGATCGCGAAGATACCGGAGCGCTTGCAAAAGATGCAGCCAGTGAAGCCACAATTAAGATACACGTGGGCGATCAGCGTTTTGTCGCAACTGGTGAAGGTACAGGCCCGGTGGGTGCGCTGGACAGTGCTTTGCGCATGGCAATAACCGAGTTTTATCCGCAAGTGTCCAACTTAGAGTTGGTTGACTACAAAGTGCGCCTTCCAGACGAGAGCCAAGGCACCGGAGCAGTAACGCGCGTAACCATAACTACCGCCGATGCGCATGGTATATTTGGCACAGTTGGCGTGTCAGAAAACGTAATAGAGGCATCGTGGAATGCGCTAGTTGAATCTATTGAATACGGACTTATACGAATGGGGCGCAAAAATGGCTGATGTAAAAAGCCCAGCTGCGCAAATTCGCACGCAAGAAGTTGACGATTTACTGCGCGTGTTGGCTACTATAGACGACCCGGATAAGGTGTTCGAGTTATTGGAAGATTTGTTCACCATTCGGGAAATACGCGAAACCTCGCAGCGCTTAGCTGTTGCACGCTTGTTAGATGCGGGCAAATCGTATGCTGCCATAGAAAAAGAAACGGGCGCATCGGCAACTACCATAGCGCGTGTATCTAAGTGCTTG
The DNA here is from genome assembly GCF_011039055.1 of Adlercreutzia sp. ZJ154. NCBI lineage: Bacteria > Bacillati > Actinomycetota > Coriobacteriia > Eggerthellales > Eggerthellaceae > Adlercreutzia > Adlercreutzia sp. ZJ154. The sequence continues at coordinate 36,331 of NZ_JAAKEF010000019.1, read as the reverse complement.
ACATATGGTTCTGGCGGTTATCGCGCTGCGCTAGATGTGCTGACGCAAAACTAAGCGTAGTCTTGAGGCGTTAGCGGCTGCTGGGGCAGCGGTTCTTCGGGCAGCTTCGATTTCAAATCCCATACACGTTTCACCATTTCCAAAATAAGCTGCGCGCGCGTGCCTATTAGGTCGCTATTTTTCGCCAAGAAATCAGCCACTTCAGAATAATGGAGGGCAAAACTTTCTATGAGTTCTCCACGTTCGGGCTGTGGCGTTTCGTCTTGCAGCGCTCGCGCAAGAACAACCTGTACATTTTCTTCGGTAAGCCCGGTTGACGAATAGCCCGATTGCGGCAGAACTGTTATTGCTGCATCACCTAGCTTGTCGTTCAGGCGGCATCCAACTTCTTCGAGCAATTCGCGTTGCGCGCATTGCGCTATTGTCTCGTCTGGCTCCATAAGACCTGCCGGAAAAGAAATGCACCAAGCGTTCAGTGGATAGCGAAATTCTCTTATGAGCAAAATGGTATCGTTTGGAAGAAGCGGAACAATACATACCGCATCTGGCTTGGTATGTTGTCCCGCGCCATTTGCTTTAAGTGCTGCTTCGTACTCGTTCAATCCGCGCCGCGAAGCGGCTTCATATTCATACGTTGATCCATCTGCCAAACGATAGGTTAGCACGTATTTATTAACCCATCCGCTGCATATTTGCTCTATGTGTTCTAGTTTTGGGGTTGCTAGTTTGTTCGTCATTTTGATAGTCTCCTGCCACCTTTTGCGCGTACTTCATCAAATGCAACTTCCCATATATCAGTGTCATTTATTTCGCGCTCTATTGCTGGTCCTATTTCGTGTTTTAACTCGGGCATGTATTTCATGCAAAGCGCCACCAATGCCTGACGCACTTGTACTATATCTTCTACGCGATGAATTTGCCCGCTAGCTATAACAGAGGCAAAGCGGCTAGTGAAGAAAGTGTCTTCAAAACAAGGTTCTACCTCGGTTGCAACTGTAACGCTAACGCGGGGGTCGTGGTGCCAGTTGTCTAGTTTGTGTCCATAAGTATTTGTGGTGTGAACATACAATTTTTTGTCCATCATTACATATGACATGGGAACGCCGTAAGGTGTTCCGTCTTCATCGACTGTAGATATAACGCAATATTCGCCAGCATCTAAGATGCGCCACGCTTCTTCTGTATCTAATTCGCGCTCGGCAATACGCATCGCATACTTTTTCATGGTGGTCCTTTCTGTTTCGTATTAGTTTACGCCATTAATGGTGCGGAGCAGGAATGCGCCTCAAGTTGACAATTTAGCCCTGCATATAACGATGCACTCGTACATTCCGGAATAAAAAATTGTGAGGTGGCTTACGTAAGCCACCTCACAACAGTGGATGCCGGGGGTAAGCATCCTTGGAAGCCTAGGGACGGAGACTTCCATGTTGCGGAAGATGAGGGCATCTTCCTTAGGGAGAAAGGAGGAAGAGAACTTCCGTGTTGCCTTGCATACTACACGGCAGCGCTACGCTTTGTGGGTAAACAGCAAATGCATTACTTTTACGATACGCAGCGTTTTACATTCTGTAATATTCGATTGGTATAGAGATGTGTCGGTCTGTCAGGAACGCATGCTAAGCGTGCATCGCTTTCCCAACAGACCGCTAAATTAAATGTTGCGCAGGAATGCCTCGTAGCCGCGCACGGCTTCGTAAATATCAGCTTTACTGGTTACTTCCCAAGGGCTGTGCATGCTAAGCACGGCGACACCGCTATCTATTACATCCATTCCGAAGCGTGCGGGTATAAAAGCTATTGTTCCGCCGCCGCCCGCATCAACTCTACCCAGTTCAGCGGTTTGGAAACTAACATTTGCATCGTCCATAACTCGTCGCAGGCGCGCTACAAATTCGGCGCGGGCATCGTTGCTGCCCGATTTTCCGCGCGCGCCAGTGTATTTATTGAACACCAAACCGCGTCCTAAATAGGCGGAATTTTTTGGTTCGAAAACACTTGCGTAAGCCGGATCGACACCTGCTGATACATCTGAAGACAACATTCTGGAAGCGGCTAATGCGCGTCGCAGTTTTAGCTGACCACTTTCGCCTGCAAGTTCCATTATTTCGGCGATAGTGTTTTCAAAAAACGCCGACTCCATGCCTGTAGCGCCTACGCTGCCAATTTCCTCTTTGTCCACCAGCACGCAAACAGCAGTTTTTTCCGGCGCTGCATCGTCTGCCAATTCCAGCTGGGCGCGCAGCGATGTGTAGGCGCAAACGCGGTCGTCTTGCCCGTATCCAATAATCATGCTTCGATCAAAGCCCATTTCGCGGGCTGCTCCTGCAGGCACTACTTCAAGTTCGGCAGAAAGAAAATCTTCCTCTTCTATTTCGTATTTTTCGCACAGAATATTAAGCAAGAATGCTTTAACAGGCTCTTTTTCTTCCTCGTTTTGGTTGGCTTCACATCTATTCCCAACAAGAATATCTAAGTCTTCACCTTCTATAACTTCCGAACCTTTTTTCTCCATTTGCTTTTGCCCTAAATGCGGCAAAAGATCGGTTACGCAAAAAACAGGATCGTGCGGGTCTTCGCCAATAACTACCGGCATTACACTACCGTCGGTTTTCGCCACTACACCATGTATGGCAAGTGGCAGCGCAACCCACTGATACTTTTTTATGCCGCCGTAATAGTGCGTGTCAAGCAAAGCGAAGTCGTCCTTTTCATAGAGGGGGTTTTGCTTTATATCTAGCCGCGGCGAATCAATATGCGCACCCAATATATTCATGCCGTGCTCTATGGGCTGTTCGCCTATGTGTACAAGCACGATAGCCTTATTCTGGGAAGTTGCCCATACTTTGTCGCCGGGTTTCAGTTTGCGACCTGCTTTTAGTGCATCTGACAGCGCCATATAACCAGCTTTTTCGGCTAACTTTACAGCGCGTGCGCAGCATTCACGTTCGGTTTTGCATGTAGATATGAATTGCATATAGTCGCCGGTCAGGTGCTCTATTGATGCTATATCGTCTTTGTTGTATTTTTTCCAAACTGATTCGCGTTGCATCTCGTTCCTTTCATAATAGTTTTCACTATTACTATATCCCACTAAGCAAGCTGTAAAGCCAAAAGATGTCAAACGCAAATCTTTTCCAATCAGTGTAAAGTTAAGCTGCAAATCATCTATTATGTTCACCAGCTAATAAACCAATTCAAAAGACACAAGGAGGAGAACCATGACGATGAAAGTACGCGACGTTGCGCCCAATGCCAGCAATTCTTCAAACTTCAATGTGGTTGCCGATAGTCAGACAAAAGTTGGAACTACTTTGGAAAATTTGAAGAGTGCAGTAAATGGCGAAACTGGCGCTAGCGCTAAATATGCTGCATTTAGCAAAGCCGCTCAGGCTGCTGGCTACGATCAGATAGCGCGTCAGTTTGCTGCAACTTCTGCTGCCGAGCAGATCCATATTAAGCTGGAAGTAGCCGAGATTCAGAAGAAGGAGCCCGACTACGTTGCGCCCGAAGCTCCTACCGATGTTGTTGGCACCAAGACCGACCTAGACCTAATCAGCGGTGCGCTGGGCGAAATTTATGAGACATCCGATATGTATCCGTCGTTCATCAATGTTGCCATTGAAGAAGGCGAAACCGGCGCACAAATGGTGTTCACTCGCGCTAAGTTGGCTGAAAGCGTACATGCCGAACTTTACATGGACGCATACAACAATATAGATGCACAAGACGATGAAAAATTCTATCTTTGCCCTGTTTGTGGCTACATTCATAAGGGTGAAGACTTCGAGAAGTGCCCAATTTGCTTCGCTCCAAAGAACTCTTTCCGCGAGTTTTAATGCATTTGCTCCGGCGGGCTTAAAGTTCGCCGGAGTTTTTCCTGTTCCAAGCCCCATTGCGCCGTATAATAATTGAAGTTCAGTTTTAATCTTAGGGGGCGCAATGGCATTTTATTTCGACGAACCTTCGCGTACATTTAACGAATACTTGTTAGTGCCGGGCTATTCTGGCAGCAATTGCATACCGTCCGATGTGTCATTAAAGACTCCTCTTGTGAAATATCGGAAAGGTCAGGAAGACTGCCCTATAAGCCTAAGCATTCCTATGATATCTGCCATTATGCAGTCGGTTTCTGACGATCGTATGGCTGTTGCGCTAGCTACCGAGGGTGGGCTTTCATTCATATATGGTTCGCAAAGTATAGAAAACGAAGCGGCAATGGTTCGTCGCGTTAAAGATTACAAAGCTGGTTTTGTGGAAAGCGATGTAAATCTTTCGCCCGATATGACTTTGGCGGACGTGGTGCGTCTGAAAGAAGAGCATGGCTTTTCTACTATGCCTGTAACAGAGGCAGGCAAACCTCACGGCAAGTTGCTGGGAATTGTAACTAGCCGCGATTATCGCGTAAGTCGTATGAATTCAACCGATAAAGTGGTCGATTTTATGACGCCGCGCGACCAGCTTGTAGTTGCCCCCGTTGAGACTTCACTAAAAGATGCGAACGATATTATTTGGGACAATAAGCTGAACTGCTTGCCTATCGTTGATGCCTCTGACAATTTGGTGGCGCTGGTTTTCCGCAAAGACTACGATTCTCATAAAAGCAATCCTGATGAAATGCTTGATGATCACAAACGCTACATGGTGGGCGCTGGCATAAACACGCGCGACTATGCCGATCGTGTGCCAGCTTTAGTTGATGCTGGCGTTGATGTGTTGTGCATTGATTCATCGGAGGGCTATTCCGATTGGCAGAAATTCACAATCCAATGGATTCGCGAACACTATGGTGACAGCGTGAAGGTGGGTGCTGGCAATGTGGTCGATCGCGATGGTTTCCGCTTCTTGGCTGAATGCGGTGCCGACTTCATCAAGATAGGTATTGGCGGCGGCAGTATTTGTATTACGCGCGAAACAAAAGGTATTGGGCGCGGTCAAGCTACTGCTGTTATAGAGGTGGCGCAGGCGCGCGATGAGTGGTTCCGCGAAACAGGAGTTTACATTCCCATTTGTTCTGATGGTGGCATTGTGTATGACCATCACATTAGCTTAGCGCTTGCTATGGGTGCCGATTTCGTTATGCTTGGTCGTTACTTTGCCCGTTTTGATGAAAGTCCGTCGAATAAAGTGATGGTAAACGGCAGCTACATGAAGGAATACTGGGGCGAGGGTAGCGCCCGTGCACGTAATTGGCAGCGTTATGATTTGGGCGGCAATAAGAAGGGTATGTCGTTTGAAGAAGGTGTCGATAGCTATGTGCCTTATGCGGGTTCATTGAAAGATAATGTTAATTTGACGCTTTCTAAGGTAAAAAGCACCATGTGCAACTGCGGCGCGCTTACCATACAAGAGTTGCAAGAAAAAGCAAAACTGACTGTGGTTAGCGCAACTTCTATAGTTGAAGGCGGCGCACATGATGTTATGCTGCGAGATAAGAACACTTATGCCAGTAATGCAACATTGCATTAAGGTGTAAATAGCGGGGTTGTATTGGCGGGACTAACTAAACTGAATAAGTTGGTAGCTGTTTTCACGGCATCTACTCTTGCGCTTTCGCTCGTGCCAGCTAGTGCTTTTGCCAATGTTTCGCAGCCTTCCGAGACTGAAGAAGTATATATAACGCATGATGAAAACGGTAGCTTGTTTGGTTACTTTGATGTAATTGACGAAGCTGAATATATCCTAAAGACCAAAGTCTGGAAGGCAGAGCATGGCAAAGTAACAGATGATGTTACTTTTTGGAGTTGGCTGGAATCTGAGCTGACCACTTCTGAGTTTTCAAAAGTGCGTATACGCATAGATGAATCGTCAGTTTCTTACACTATGCCGACAAATGGTACTCCCGAGAATCCGGCAGGTGTTGCAGGGTCGTTTAGTGCTGATGTGTACGTTCATCGCGGTTGGTTTGATATTTTCTTTGCGAGACGAGTTCCAATTAGTGGCACTATAGAAGCTGTGCCATATGTTGCGGATAATCCAACCCCTCCAATTAATCCGGAGGATCCTGATTTTGGTGACGACCCGCAACCTAGCCCTGTACCTACGCCGGAGCCTGAACCGGAACCTGAGCCTGATCCTGAACCGGAACCTGAGCCGGACGATCCTGACCCTACACCCACTCCTGAACCGGATAATCCCAACCCGAAACCTACGCCTAACCCGGATGAACCTGTAAATCCCGATCCTGTCAATCCGGATAACCCAGACGATTCGGATAATCCGGATAAATCTGATGAACCCACTAACCCAGACGATTCGGACAAACCCGGAAACACTAACGCCGACCAGAACACTCAAAGCGCAAAAGTGGAAGAGGTCGCAAATGAGATTCGCCAAACCATAGCCGAGCAGGTAAGTGAAGATGAGGCTGCTTGGACAATGGATGCCGACGAATTCGATAATATCTCTTTTGATGATGGGGCTGCAGCGGAAGCCTCTATGAAGGTATCAGTACAAAATTGGGTTATTGCGAAACTTGCGCTGATGAATCTTCCTGAGGATGTTGCTTATGAAGTGGGCGAACCGAAAATAACAATGCCTACTGAAACTGCTGAAGGTAGCTTTGAATGTCCCGTTTTTCTTACAGCCGAAGAGAAGGCTGAAGAAGTTGCTGTTGTAGAAGCGCGTGGTGTGTCTATGCATCTGAGCAACTCTGCCGTGCGAGCAGGCAATACTTCAGCGTTATTAGGCGGCGACCCCGCGAATTCTGCTGACGACACAGCTAAATTATCAGCGCGCGAACCTGATTTAGTTATTACAGGTAAAATAGCGCCGCGTAAACCAAAACAATCTATTCAGACTTCAGACAACAATGCTGTTGGAATTGTAGACAGATCGGCGCAGCGCCCATTGGCAGAATCTCAAAATGGTATCAGTAATGGTAGCTCTAGTAAATCTGATACAGATACCCAGCGCGAAATAAAAAGACCGCAACAATTATCCGAAGACAAGCGCAACACTCCGTCGGTAACAACTGTGGTTCAACAAGGTTCGTCTATAGCCATCACGCAAGATTTGCTTGCAGGAAGCGTGGCTGTGTTAGCCGTAATTGGTGTTGTAGCTGCAATAGTAGCAATTGTATGCTTGCTGCTTATGCGTGGACGCAAGAAATAATAGTCTAGCGGGTTTACTAGTTTTCCGTTTCGACATAGCTGCTTATTAGCTTACGCAGTTCGTCTGCGCCGGTGCCCTTCTCTGAAGATGTAAGCACTACAGGAATACCTTTCGGCAGATTAAGCAGTTTTGTTATTTTGGCGCGCTGTTGCAGCGCTTTTTGCTTGCTTAGTTTGTCGGCTTTTGTAAGCGCTATTGCAAAAGGCAGTTCAGCTTCCTTCAGAAATTCCACCATATTATGGTCTAGTGCGCTTGGGTCGTGTCGAATGTCTATTAGGCTGACTACGAGCGCAAATTGGCGATCTTGATTAAAGTATCCCTCAATAAGTTCTGACCAACGCTTTAATTCTTGTTTGGAACGCCGCGCATATCCGTATCCGGGTAAATCTACAAAATCAAATCCGTCTACGTTGTAAAAATTCACCGTTGCTGTTTTGCCGGGAGTTTGTGATACCTTTGCTAGTCCTTTGCGAAACATCAGCCTGTTTAACAGCGAAGATTTTCCAACATTTGAGCGTCCGGCAAACGATACTTCGGGTCCTTGACTGGGCGGAAGTTGGCTAGATGTGCCGTAAGCCGCTTTGAAGCTTGCGTTATGGTAGTTCATGATGCTCCTGACGGTGGCTGCATGGCTATAATGTTCTCTGCATATTCTACACAAGCTAAGGAATTACATGAAAGCATATGATCCACATGAAATAGAGCCACGTTTGCAATTACAGTGGCAAGAAAACGGTCTTTACTCCGTAAATGAACAGTCAGACAAACCGCGCAAGTACGTGTTAGAAATGTTTCCCTATCCTTCGGGAGACATTCATATGGGGCACGTAAGCAATTACACGTATGGCGATGTAGTTGCACGCTATTCGCGCATGAAAGGTTTTAACGTATTGCATCCTATGGGATGGGATGCGTTCGGATTGCCAGCGGAGAACGCTGCTATAAAGCATCATTCGCATCCGGCAAAGTGGACGTATAGCAACATAGATACACAGCGCGATTCGTTTAAGCGCATGGGTTTTAGCTACGATTGGGATAGAACGGTTGTGGCGTGCGATCCGGAATATTATCGCTGGGGACAGTGGATATTCTTAGAGTTTTGGAAGCGCGGGTTGGTGGAGCGACGCAATTCTGCTGTGAATTGGTGCGATGGTTGCGGTACTGTGCTCGCGAACGAGCAGGTAATTGATGGGCGTTGTTGGCGCTGCGATTCAGAGGTGCAGAAGCGCGATCTTACACAGTGGTACTACAAAATAACCGACTACGCAGAAGAGCTGCTTAAAGACTTAGACCAGCTTACCGGCTGGCCTGAAAACGTAAAGCAGCAGCAAGCTAACTGGATAGGGAAAAGCGAAGGCGCAAATGTTGACTTTGTTTTAGTGCCGCTTGGCGAAGAGGCGGAGGGAACATTACATTCAGAAGCTGCGCAGCCTTCACATTGCGCGTCTTTCGCGTCTTCAAATGAAAATTGTGAATGCGCAAGGCAAGAAGATGTAATTACAGTATTTACTACTAGGGCTGACACATTGTTTGGGTGCAGTTTCTTTGTAGTTGGTCCGGAATATGAAGGGCTGGCTGCTTTGGTGGCTGGTACTGCACAGGAAGCAGAAGTGCTAGCTTTCGCGGAAGAAGCCAAAAAGGTAAGTGCGGTAGAGCGCGCTCAGGGCGATCGCGAAAAGCACGGCATTTTTACTGGTCGTTATGTTATTAACCCTGTAAATGGTGAACAGGTGCCTGTGTGGGTAGCCGATTATGTAGTAGCCGATTACGGCACAGGCGCTGTTATGGCTGTGCCTTGCGGCGACCAGCGCGACTTCGAATTTGCCCGCAAGTACAATTTGCCAATAATTCCAATCATTTTGGATAAAGACGATCCTCTGTATGAGCAGCTTAAAGATGAGCAAAATCGTGCTGTTACCAGCGTAGATTGGGATGCAGCATATGCAGCAGAAGGCATTTTGGTGCAAAGCGGTCCGTATACTGGCATGGTGGGCGGCAAGCATTCCGAAGGCGAAGCCGCTATAGTAAAAGCGCTGGAAGATGCTGGTAAGGGCAAACGTACTACTGAGTATCGTCTACGTGATTGGTTGATAAGCCGCCAGCGCTATTGGGGCAATCCGATTCCAGCAATTCATTGTCCTAAGTGTGGTGTGGTGCCAGTTCCGGAAGAAGATTTGCCAGTTCGGCTTCCTGAAGATATTGATTTAGCTGCTGGAGAAACGCTAGCCACGCACGCTGGGTTTGTGAACACTACATGCCCTGTTTGTGGTGAGCCCGCTAAGCGCGAGACGGACACGATGGACACGTTTACATGTAGTAGCTGGTATTACATGCGCTACTGCGATCCGCATAACGAGAATATGCCGTTCCTTAGCGATCGTGTGAACGAATGGATGCCGGTAGACCAATACATCGGTGGTATAGAGCATGCCATTCTGCATCTGTTATACAGCCGTTTCTTCACAAAAGTGCTGCGAGATGCGGGTATGTTGAATTTTGATGAACCGTTTACAAACTTGCTTTGTCAGGGAATGGTGCTAGATGCCAATGGCGAAGTTATGAGCAAGTCGAAGGGCAATGTTGTAAGTCCGGAAGAAATGATAGCCAAGTATGGCGCTGATGCGGTGCGTGCCGCAATGTTGTTCATGGGACCGCCTGACAAAGAGAAACTCTGGAACGACGATGTGGTTCCAAGCATGTTAAAGTTTTTGAATCGTGTATGGCGCATTGTGAATGACTTAGTGGGGCAAGCAGGCGATGATACGCTTTTCAATCCGGATGTAGATGCTTCCCAAGCGCATACTTACGCTATGGCTATGAAACGTGAACGCCATAGAGTGGTGGGCAAAGTTACTGAAGATATCGATCGCAACAATTTCAATACGGCTCTTGCGGCAATTATGGAATTAGCAAATGCAACGGCTGCGTTTTTGCGGTTGCGTCCGGCTGAGCATCGTATGAATTGCGCAACGGGTGGTCCGCTGTGTCGTGATGTGGCTGAAACGCTGGTAAAACTTTTAGCACCTATTGCGCCGCATTTCTCTGAAGAACTGTGGCAAACAGCACTTGGGCATTCTGATTCGGTACATGAACAGCCGTGGCCTGAATTTGATCCAGAATTAGCAAAAGCTGATGAAGTGGAAATAGCCGTGCAGCTATCTGGCAAGGTGAAGGCACGCATAATGGTATCAACTGATGCTGAAGAGGATGTTGCAATAGCTGCTGCAAAAGATGCGATAGCAGAATTGTTGGATGGTAAAACTATTGTGAAGCAAATTTATGTACCCGGACGCTTGGTGAACATAGTGGCTAAGTAGCAAACGCCCCAATCTTTCTTAGTAAAGCAAGAAGCCCCTATTGCAGGGGCTTCTTTAGTAATTGCTGCGTTGCCGAATTGTCGAAATTTATGCGTAGAACAGAATGTCGTTATATGTAGGTACTGGCCATAAGTTGTGGTCTACAATTATTTCCATCGAATCGACCGCATCTCGCAAATCTTCCATAACAGGAATTATTTCATGCGCATTCATGTTTGCGCGTTCTTGCTGATCTTCTATTTCGAGAGAAGCGCAATGCAGTTCGTGTAATTTGTGTAGGTGCTCGTTAATTATATCGGCGCCTTCTAACAGCGTTCTTAGCTTTGCTTCTTGGTATTTCTGATTAGCGTCGGGAAGAGCAGTTTTTATCTGTGTAATGTGCTTGGCAACCTCTGCTGCAAACTGATTAATTGCCGGTAGGTATACGCGGCGAACCAAGCGCTTCATAGTGCGCACTTCGATATTTATAGTCTTGTTGTATTTTTCTAGCTTAACCTCGTAGCGACTATGAACTTCGGCTTCGCTGAGCACATTGAATTCACCAAATAAATCTATCGACTTTTGGCTGATGTAGCATGGCAGCGCATCGGCGGTAGTCTTATGGTTGGCAAGACCGCGGCGCTCGGCTTCGGCGGGCCATTCGTCGGAATAGCCGTCGCCATTAAAGATTATGCGCTGATGATCGCGCAGGGTGCGCTTCACATAATCTAGTGCAGCATCGTGGAAGTCTTGCTTGTGGTCTTCCATTTCATCGGCAAACTCTTTCAAGCTTTTTGCCATAGCCGTGTTCAAAATTATGTTACAGTCGGAAAGATTTTGTTCGCTGCCCGGCATGCGGAATTCGAACTTATTGCCTGTGAAGGCGAATGGGCTTGTACGATTGCGGTCGGTGTTGTCCTTCAAGAAATTAGGCAATTCTGCCACACCGAGATCCATTTCGGCGCGCGCGCCAGAGGTGTAGTCTTCATCGGCTATTAGCGCGTTTACCACGCGGTCTAGCTCGTCTCCAAGGAACATACTAACAATGGCTGGTGGCGCTTCATTTGCGCCTAGGCGATGGTCGTTACCAGCGCTTGCTGCCGACATGCGCAGCAGTTCTTGGTAGTCATCAACTGCTTGAATTACGCCAGCCAAGAATACCAAGAAACGCAGGTTGCTTATAGGATTGTCGCCCGGATCTAGCAGGTTTTTCCCGCCTGCACTAATAGACCAATTGTTATGTTTGCCGCTGCCGTTTATGTGTTCAAAAGGCTTTTCGTGTTCTAGGCACACCAAACCGTAATGGCTAGCTAGCAAACGCATCTTTTCCATAGTTAACAGGTTTTGGTCGATGGCTCGATTTGCGTTTGCAAACAGCGGTGCCAATTCGTGTTGGCACGGCGCAACTTCGTTGTGTTTTGTTTTTGCCGGTACACCCAGCTTCCACAACTCGTCGTCAAGTTCTTTCATAAAGCTGTTTACGCTGGGACGTATAGCTCCGAAATAGTGTTCCTCAAGCTCTTGCCCTTTGCACGGCGAATAGCCGAATAGCGTGCGCCCGGTAAGCATAAGGTCAAGACGCTTTTCGTAGTCTTTCTCGCTAATGAGGAAGTATTCTTGCTCTGCGCCGACGGTGGGCACAACGCGCTGATGGTCTTCTCCAAACAGCGCCAACACGCGATTCGCTTGTTCTTCTATAGCCTGCATGCTGCGTAGAAGCGGCGTTTTCTTGTCTAGCGCTTCGCCGTTATAGCTGCAAAATGCGGTCGGAATGCACAGCACCTCATCTTTAATGAACGCAAACGATGTTGGATCCCACGCAGTATAACCGCGCGCTTCAAAAGTGGCGCGCAAACCGCCGGATGGAAACGACGATGCGTCCGGCTCGCCTTGGATAAGCTCTTTGCCGCTGAAGCTCATTATGGCGTGCCCATCGCTTATCGGATCGATGAAGCTGTCGTGTTTTTCAGACGTAATGCCCGAAAGCGGTTGGAACCAATGCGTGTAGTGTGTGGCGCCCAGCTCAATTGCCCATTCTTTCATGGCGTGCGCCACCACATTTGCAACTTCCAGATTAAGCGGTTCGCCCTCTTTTATTGTACGCATTAGTTGCTTATAGGTTGCGGATGGTAGCCGCTCGTGCATTGTGTGTTCGTCGAACACCATAGTGCCATAAATATCTTGAACCTTCGACATTAGCTGCTCCTTCAGATGAACGCGTAGTTTTGCGCCTGTGTACATTCTACGTTAGACATCCAATGTTTCGAAAAGTTTTCAGGCTGTATAAGCTATGGTTAATCTAACAGTTAGAATGCGTTGGGGTTAAACCTCTCCTATTCTTCGCCAGTCCAGCAATAGGTGCAAATTTGGGCTGGATCTATGCCAATGGCTTCCAGCATGCCCGGAAGAGACTGATAGCCTAGCGAATCGAAGCCCAGCTGATCGCAAATTGTTTTCAGCATGCATTTTCCGCGCTTTGTGGAGCTGTCGGCATATTCGTCTAGATGTTTTGCACCCTCGTCGCCTTCCAGTTCGTGAACTACACGACGGGCTATTAAATCCATCTCAGATTTGCTGCTTGAAAAACTTAGATATTTGCAGCTAAACATTATTGGCGGACAAGCGCTTCGCATATGCACTTCTTTCGCGCCGCATTTGTAGAGGAAATCTACAGTTTCGCGCAGCTGTGTGCCGCGCACAATAGAATCGTCAACAAAGAGAAGTTTTTTGTCTGCAATTAATTCGGGTATATGAATTTGCTTCATTTTGGCTACGCGATTGCGCACTTCTTGATTGGTTGGCATAAACGAGCGCGCCCATGTTGGGGTGTATTTTATGAACGGACGAGCGAAAGTGCCACCGCATTCGTGTGCAAACCCAATAGCATGCGGCACACCGGAATCGGGTACGCCAGCAACGTAGTCAACTTTGGGCACTCCGCCGGCTGCTGCTTCGTCGCGCGCCATTATTGTGCCGTTGCGATAACGCATAACTTCTACGTTTACGCCTTCGTAGTTAGAATTCGGGTAGCCGTAATACACCCACAGAAAAGCGCATATTTTCATGCGGTCGCCCGCGGGAGCTAGCGTTTCAAAACCGTTGGTTGTAACGCGGACTATTTCACTTGGTCCCAATTCATACGAATCTATGTAGCCAAGTTTGTGATAAGCAAACGATTCAAACGATACGCAATAGCCTTCATCGTTGCGTCCGATTAATACTGGCAGGCGACCTACGGCATCGCGTGCAGCTATTATTTCGCCTTCTTGGGTCATTATAAGCAGGGTAAGCGAGCCTTCTACTTTTTGTTGGGCATACTTTATTCCCGATACAAAATTGTCTTTCTGGTTGATAAGCGCTGCCACCAATTCGGTGGAATTTACCTTCCCCGAACTCATAGCCATGAATTGCTTTTCTCCGTTTTTGAAGAATTCGTCAACCAGCGCTTCGGCATTGTTAATTATTCCGACGGTTGTTAGCGCGAATGTGCCTAAATGCGAACGCACGAGTAGCGGTTGTGGGTCGGTGTCGCTTATGCAGCCTATTCCACTGGTGCCGCTAAAGCTTGGCAGGTCGTCTTCGAAGCGCGTGCGAAATGGTGTGTTTTCTATTGAGTGAATTTCTTTTTGGAAGCCTTCGCCATTTACGAAGATCATGCCTGCGCGTCTTGTGCCGAGGTGAGAATGATAGTCAACGCCGAAAAATACATCCAGTACAACATCGCGGTTCGAAACCGCGCCGAAAAAGCCGCCCATGAGAACTCCTCTATTAACATACATTTGCAGCGTGTTTACAACGGCTGCAAGTGAAAGTATACATGGGTTTATGCTTTATATAAGAAAAAAGCCCCGACATATGCCGAGGCTTTTTGCAAATGTTGTTTGCAACTTTAGCGCTTGCTGAACTGCGGGCGCTTGCGAGCCTTTTTCAGACCGTATTTCTTGCGTTCCACCATACGTGGATCGCGAGTTAAAAAGCCTGCTTTTTTCAGTTCGGCGCGATAATCGCCAGCATCAAGTAGTGCGCGGCTAATGCCCAAGCGCAAAGCACCTGCTTGACCGCTGATTCCACCACCGTTTATGCGAGCAATTACGTCAAAATGACCCTGCGTATCAGTAACCTTGAATGGGGTGGTAGCGTAGGCTAGCAAACCTTCGCGTGCGAAATATTCGTTGCCGTCGCGACCATTCACGGTAACTTTGCCGGTGCCGGGAACTAGGCGAACGCGTGCGATAGCATTCTTGCGACGACCGGTGCCATAGTAAAGGGCCTCATTCTTAGCTTCTGCCATGATTTAACCCTCCATTTCGATCTTGCGCGGGTTTTGCGCTGCGTGCGGATGATCAGGACCGGCATATACCTTCAACTTCTTGCCCTGAGCGCGACCAAGAGTTGTTTTTGGAAGCATGCCCTTTACTGCGTGTTGAATAACACGTTCGGGATGCCTCTCCATGGCCTCGGCAAACGTTTCAGACTTCAGACCGCCCGGATGACCGGTGTGGCGGAAGTATTCTTTGTTGTTCACCTTGTTGCCGGTTACGCGGATTTTGTCCGCATTGACGATTACCACAAAATCTCCCACGTCAACATGGGGCGTGTATTGCGGTTTCGTCTTGCCGCGCAAAATGTTGGCAGCCAGCGATGCTACGCGACCGAGAACTTGATTCTCAGCGTCAATTAGCACCCACTCGCGCTCAACCTCGCCGGGCTTTGCGTGATACGTTTTCATCAAACAATTCCTTACTTTTTTGTCCGCTTTGTGGTTGAAGCACCCGCATACGCGGGACCACTTGGCAGAGTGTGCAGTTTCAAAAGTGCAGCGCTTTCGCTTGACCGGTTTCCTAAGCCGGTGCGGTGTTTGGGTCTGGACACCCGCGCTACCGTAAGCGGAATGCTGCTTTTACGGGGCTTTTGAAAGCAACTTATAAAAGATAAATTAAAGAGCGCACTATGTCAACGAAAATGTAGCGAAAATACCGCCCGAACAGGGAACAGGCAACTCATACCTCTGTATCTTCGCTTCAAAGTTTACATTCATTTACTGCTTCGATTAGCTCTTGCTTGCTATGAACTTTCATTTTCTTGTAGATGTTTTTGCAATGAAACTGTACGGTATTTACCGATATAAACAAATCTTCACTTATGTGGTACACGTCTCGCCCTTTTACGAGTAATCCCATAACGTCCCGTTCGCGCGGTGTTAATCCGCGCTCTTTAGCTTTTTTGTCGCATTTTTCGGAAAGTATGTCATCCAAAAACTTTTGAGTATTTATCTTGTGCTTCTTGAGAGCGTATGAATGACTTTTTAGATTGTCTATATAAAGTATGGCGAAAAGGACAAGCAGACAAAGAGCTGATATTAATAAATTTTGAGGGATGGCGAAATAGTCAGAACATGCAATTAACGTTTCATATCCGATTGTGTACCCTAGCAAAGATGAAGAAACCGAATAAATAGAGGCAAACACTCCCCAAATAACGAAAGGGTGAGCTTCTTTGTTTTGTGCATCACGTGCGCATATTAGAAACATCAAGAGCCATGCAAGACCAATTCCGTAGGAAAAGAAGGTAAAAGTAATTGGTAGTGCGGCTTTTCCTACGAGAAAGACTCCTGCAAGTGAGGCTACCAAAACAGGAAGTAGTGTTTTGAAGGCCCTAAGGAAACCGTATTTGTTGTTAAAGAATATCCACAAAAAAGCAAGAGTAATGGTTGCAAAAGCAAGTCCTAAATCAAGACAGAAGTTGCTTTGCGGGGAATATTCGCTATGGACCATGTATACTCTCAATAGTCCCCATATAAATGCTGTTGCCGCTGCATACAAGCAAGGTCGCCACAGATTTTTAGCCTGTTTTAGATATCGGCTTTTGTTGTCAGCTGGTTTGTGATTAAAAGCTGGACCCGAATAGTCTTGTGCATTAATGCAGAAAGGTCCGCTTAAACATGAGATTACAGCCATAGCCATCAGCAACCACCAATTCCACACATCAGGGAGAATTTGGAGGATTGTGTCTAATATCGCTGCTAGACCCAATGCGAATACTATACGGGTGCTGGAATAATAGAAGTCGCGCGTGGAAAATACACGCATCCATGTCATAACTCCGCTTGATAGTCCTGTGCCAAGAAATATTCCTGCTAGAACAGAGAGGGCTTCTGGCTTATCAAGAAATAAAGCTGCATTAAGAAATACAAATCCTGTAATTGTCACCGTAGAAATAGAGATTGAGAAAATCAGTTTCTTTGGTACGGGTCTTAACCAAGCGTTTATAGACCAAAGTAAGAAAGTTATTCCGACAGCGATATATTGCGTCAATTCGTATCGCGCATATATAAAAGTATAGTTACTACTGAACTCTAAGACATCTAAGTTGCCGGGCCAAGAGAAGTTAAACAACAACACTAAATGAAATGCAAAGCCAAGAGGGACTAGCGCCTTGTCTGCAATGTTGTTGAGGAACTCTTTCATCTTTATTCCCTCTACTTTGAGATTGAGCCTTATAAACAGCGGTTGCAATTTTGATCAGCATTGGAAATTAGGGGTGAATTTACGTAGCTATAATAATAAAAGGCACTTCAAAAATAGCATCTCAAAAAGAAAATTTCCACCCAAGCTGTCTTTCAAAAAACACTTGTTACCTGCGCGTTTTTGATTCCACATAAAATATGTAGGGTGTTTTCTGCGTGCATTTTGCCACCACATAATTTATGTGGCTGGTCATATAGGGTCAAATAATCAGATTCCACATGCGTCATGTAGTTATATGACGATTTGTCCTTCCCTACACTTCGTTTCAGCAGCTGCATAGTGTTGCTGCTTTCGTGTCTATTTTCATAAGAACAAAGAAAGGAGAGTAGGGATGTGTTTTAGACCACCCGGGGCGGAACAATCGATCAATTGTCCTGAATGCGGGAAGAAGATTACTGCTGTCATGGGGAACATTGCTCCGGTATGTCCGTTCTGCAATGCAGATATTGCGTCGTTCGTTGCGGAAAGTCAGAACAAGACGCTTTCCGATATAGCTAAACCCGCTGCGCCTTTTGCAAAACCCGCAGCACCTTCTGCGCCTGCAGCACCGAAAGTTCCCGGAGGACCGGCTTCCGACTAGTTCAGTCGATATGAGATAGAAGCTAGAAAGAGAGGAGTTGAGAGAGATGAGCGAAGAGAAGAAATGGATAACAGAGGAGGGGGATGGCGCCTACAAGGTACATACCTGCGCATGGTCGCCGCCGGGGGACCATCCTGTTGGATGTGCAATGTATCTTCATGTGAAAGACGGCAAGGTTGTAAAAGTTGAGGGCGACCCTGACAGCCCGATAACTCAAGGTCGTCTTTGCCCGAGATGCTTGGCTCTTGACGAGGTTATGTACAGCCCAAAGAGAATAACTCATCCGATGGTTCGCGATCCTAAAGATCGTGGAAAGGACAAGTGGAAAGAGGTCACTTGGGATGAGGCATACGACCTTATCGAAAGCAAAGTTCGCGATATTTGGGAAAATTACGGTCCAGAAAGCATTTTTACAATAACGGGAACGGGTCGCGAGAGTACTCTTTATGCTCCGGCATATACATCTTCTGTATTGATGTCCCCGAACAACGCTAATGTTCTCAGTGGTACTTCCTGCTATGGACCTCGTTGTACGATAGCCAACTATCAGCTTGGTGCCGGCTATCCAGAACTTGACTACGCAGCATACTTTCCTGATCGCTACGACGACCCTCGTTACGAGGTTCCGAAGTACATAATGCTTTGGGGAAAGAACCCGATCTATTCAAGCGGAGACGGTTTCTTCGGTCACGCGATAATCGACCTAATGAAGCGTGGTTCTAAACTCATTGTAGTAGACCCAATGGTTACATGGTGTGCCACTCGTGCGGAGTATCATTTGCAGCTTCGTCCCGGTACAGATGCTGCAGTTGCTATGGGTATGGCTAACGTAATCATAAAAGAAGATCTTTATGACCATGAATTTGTAGAGAAGTGGTGCTACGGCTTCGATGAGTTTGCTGCATCTGTTGCAGAGTGGACTCCTGAGAAGACTGCCGAGGTAAGCTGGGTAGATCCGGATGCGCTTGTTGGTGCGGCGCGTGCTTTTGCTACCAGTAAGCCGTCTTCTGCCATGTGGGGTCTTGCTATCGACACGCTACGTAATGGTGTTCAGGCTGGGCATACTTTCCTTGCGATAGTTGCTCTTTGTGGCTACTTTGACATTCCGGGTGGCGTTACTTTGGCAAAGCCTACTAGCTTTATAGGCAAATGGCGCTACGAGTCAATTCTTACTTTGCCTGAGGAAATTCGCAACAAGCGTATTGTTGACCTTGATGGTAAGTATTCGTGCTACAACTCGGGCGGAGCAATGCCCGGTGTTTTGGCAGATTCGCTACTTAACTGGCTAGAGATGGACAATCCTCCGTACCCGCTGAAGATGGGCTGGTGGGTTGGAACTAATCCGCTTTCATGCATGGGTGCTGTTCCTCAACGCTGGCATGATGCTCTTATGAAAGTGGACTTCCATGTGTCGAATGACATATTCATGAACGCTTCTATCATGGCTTTGTGTGATGTAGTTCTGCCCCTGTCTACGTTTGCCGAACACAATGGAGTGGTGCTACCGCACTTCGGGCGCAATACGCATTTTGTAGGCGCTATGAACAAAGCCGTAGATCCCGAAGACACCAAGAGCGATGCCGAGATAATGTTTGATATGGGCAAGCAGCTTCGCCCCGAGTTGTGGCCTTGGGATACAGTTGAGGATTTCTTCACTGAGCAGCTTCATACTGTTTATGATTGGGGCTGGGATGAGCTTCAGCAGGAAGTTATCCATCAGCAAGATTTTGAGTATCGTAAATATGAAACAGGCGGTTTGCGCGGTGACGGCGAACCCGGATTTGATACTCCGACTGGGCTTATCGAGCTTAAATCTAGCATTTATCCAATGTTTGGCGAAGAGGCGCTGCCGTACTTTAAGGAACCGGAACTCAGTCCGTACAGCGACGAAATTAGCGAAGAGGTAAAAAGCGAGTATCCGTTAGTGCTTACATCTGGTGCACGCAATATATCTATGTTCCATTCAGAGCATCGTCAAATTCCGTCACTAAGAGCCATGAACCCGTGGCCTATGGTTACGATGCATCCTGATACTGCTGCCAAATACGGTATAGAAGATGGCGATTGGGTTGCAATAGAGAATCCGGTTGGGCGCTGCGTTCAGAAGGCGAAACTGCGCGAAACTGTAGATCCGCGTGTTGTTCATGTTGAGCATGCGTGGTGGTTCCCAGAGCAGGATGGCGAAGAACCCAACCTGTTCGGCAATTGGAAATCCAACGCAAACTGCCTTACTCCACATGAGAGTGTTGGAGTTACAGGGTACGGTGCCCCGTACAAGAATGTCATTTGCAAGATATACAAAGTTGACAGTCTGGATGACTAGGGAGAGAGGATGGAAATGCAGAAATACGCAATGCTGATCGATTACGGCTACTGCACTGGTTGCCGATCCTGCGAGATTTCCTGCAGGAAAGAGCACGGACTCTCCCTTAAGGAGTGGGGAATTGCCGTGCAGGAGATAGGTCCGAAAAAACTCAAGGGTGAATGGGAGTGGGATTATGTTCCAGTACCATCTCGTCTTTGCGACCTTTGTGAGGGCAGGAGAAGTGAAGGTAAAAAGCCGCTTTGCGAGCTACATTGCCTTGCCAATGTCATAAACGTTATTCCTGTTGCAGAGGTTTCCGAGAAGATGCTTGAAGCTGGCGACAGAAAAATCAGCTGCTTCATACCTTAATCCCACAATTTCGTCTCTCGGCTTCTTCTTTAGGTCGAAGCCGAGAGGCACAGATACGAGGAGGAAAACATGCTTGCTCAAACAACCGAACAACCGAGCAGCAAGGGTAAATTTCATTACGCATTCATAATCTGTCTTGCGGGATTCCTTACCCAATTCATTGTGCTCGGCTGTCAGCGTCTTCCGGCGCTGTCTCTTGAGCTGATAAGAGGCACATTAAATATTTCTTACGCCGAGGTTGGTTTGATCACTTCATGGTTTACGGTGTTCTATGCTGGTGCATCGTTTATATGGGGCGGTCTTGCCGACAGAATAGGTGCGAAGAAAACGCTTACTTTAGCTTCGGCATTCGCGGCTATCGGAACCATACTCTTCGGCTTATTTGCTCAATATGGTCTAATTATTGCGATTATAGTCTGGTGCGTAGCTGGTTTCGGATGCGCAGGTCTGTTCATGGCCACGCTTCCCAAGATCGTTGCAAAATGGTTCGCTCCTGAGAAGCGCGGCTTCGGAATGGCTCTAATCACACCCGGTGGTAATGTTGCTTCAATCTTAATAGGTTTATTTATGGCAACCATTATTGCCAATACCAGTTGGCAGCAAAGTTTTATCTATGTGGGTATATTTTTTGCGGTTATAGCGGTATTTATTGCAATATGTGTAAAAGAAAGCCCTGAAGAGCGCGGTCTTGCTCCGTATGGTGCTCCTGTTGGCACTCAGGCTGCTCCTAAGCCGAAAGTTGTCGAGGCTGAGTCTGGTGCGAAGGCTGAAGACAAGCCCGTTCAGCATTCTGGTCAGAATAAATACATACAAGTTCTTAAGATGGGTCGCACGTGGCATTTCGCAATAATGTATATCATTTGGCAGCTTGGCTACATGGTTACGGTTGCGTACTATACTGCGTCTATTCAATATGTCGGATTCAGTCTTGCTGAGGCTGGATTGGCTATGACGTGGGGCGGTATAGCTACCATAATATTTATTCAGATATGGGGAAACATGTCTGATCATATGGAGCGCAAATATGTGTTATTTATAGCTAATGCGCTTTGTGCAGTACTCAGTCTTGCTTACTTCATTTCGTTACAAGGTCAGCCTTCGCTTATTCTTTGCTATTTCTTCGTTGCTCTTATTACAGCTTGTACTGGCATTACCACGGTTATTCTTTCCATTGGCGGCGACCTCTATCCTGCAGAAATACGAAGCACCGGTACTGGTGTGGTAAGCACACTTACCATTATTGGGCGCTATTTGGGTCCATGGATAGCGGGTATTGCTATTGATGCTACTGCTGGCAACATCGGATACGCCTATTTGATAGTGGCTATTTCGATGGGTATAGCTGCTGTTATAGCGATTACTCTTCCGAAGATGCGTGGAACAGCTGCAGCTAACTCGTAACTTATAGCAGCCGATAGCTTTCCCTCGTATTGCGCGAGGGAAAGCCGTTCTTTTGACAATTACGGTATTGCCTGCTGCGGGAACGTAGCAGGCAATAATTTGAAAAAGGAGGAAGGAATGCTTGAGAGAGAAACAACTGCAAGTATTGAGAAGAAGCGCAGCAAAGGTTACTATGCCTTCCTTGTGTGTTTGGCGGGCTTTCTTTCGCAGTTCATTGTGTTGGCTGCACAACGTGTGCCCGGTGTTTCGCTAGAGCTTATTAGGGAAGGCATGGGTCTAACTTATGCAGAAGTTGCTCTAATAACTTCATGGTTTACCATATTTTATGCAGGTTTTGGTTTCGTATGGGGGCGCATGGCAGACCGCTTCGGACCGCGTATTGCGCTTACCGCATCAGCTGCACTTGCTGCTGTGGGAATGATTCTGTTTGGATTGTTTGCACATTACGGTCTGATTTTTGCCATCGTAATCTGGTCTATTGCGGGCTTTGGATGCGCGGGTCTTTATATGGCTACACTTCCCAAGCTGGTCGGAAAGTGGTTTGTGCCAGAAAAACAGGGCTTTGCAATGTCGCTTATTACTCCCGGCGGAAATATTGCTTCTATCTTGATAGGATTGTTTATCCCAACTCTTATCGTCAACATCGGATGGGAAAAGGGATTTCTTTATATCGGAATTGTTGTTGCGGTTATCGCTTTGATTATTTGGCTGTGCGCTCGTAATGATCCGGCTGATTATGGTCTGGAGCCTTGGGGTGCGCCCAAAGGTACGCAGGCTGCTCCATCCATTAAGCCTGTTGAACCTGAGGCGGCTAATGCTCATGGTGACAAGGCGGCTTCACAAGGAGATGCTGTTGCGCCGACTAAGACAAAAAGCGCATGGCTGCGGGTTCTTGGCATGAAGATAACGTGGCATTACAGCATAATGTATATAATCTATCAGCTTGGATACATGGTATTCACCACGTATTTTGTAGCAATGATTGCATCTATCGGATTCGATACGGTTCAGGCGGGCTTATCTGCAACATTTGGCGGTATAGGTGCCATTATCTTCATTTTCATATGGGGTCCACTGTCCGACAAATTCGAGCGTAAGAACGTGATTGCTGTTGGTACTGCGCTTTGCGGAATCTTCACCATTATTTATTATTTCGTTTTGCAGAACTCTCCGGATTTGTGGATATGCTATCTGTTTGTATTCTTGCTTACTGGGTGCATTGCTGTAACTCCGGTGTTCTTATCGTCTGCTGGCGATTGTTTCCCAATTGACATTCGTGGAACAGGCACGGGCGTTATAAGTACCTTGTCTATTATTGGTCGTTATCTAGGTCCTTGGATTGTGGGTATTTTGATTGATGCCGGAGGCGGAGACGTGACGATTTCTGCATTGTTCGTCGGAGTGACCATGATTATATGTGCCGTTATCGCCATGACGCTTCCAAAGATGAAAGTTATGGCAAGCAGAAATGCTAAATCGGAAGTGGATGCGAATTAGATTAGTCAGGCTTCAACGGCAGACATAGTTTCGGCAAGGAGAGGTTAACAATGGCGCAGTATCGCAGAGGATTCACCACAATGGATGATTTGGAAAAGTTTGAAAATACTGAGTGGACTTTTCTGAAGAACATTAAAATGCAGTGGGAATACGATGGTATGGCATATATTTTCCGGGAAGCCAACTTGCCTCTTTATGGCAAGCCGTTGGGATCTATGAAAGAGAATCATCCGTATTTATCGGTAATGATGCCGCGACGTCGTAACGAGAATTACGGCGTGAACATATATGTACCTCTTTCCAGACTAAAGGAGGCTAAGCGGCTGACAAACAATGTGGATGAAGTTCGGCGCGCAGCCGAACTTGAGGAAGAAGTGCCTCAGGAAGTTTATAGCAACTTTCGCAAGAAGGCGCTCGAAAACAAGGATATTTACTGCGCTAAAAAGAAGGAGCGCCGATACGCGAAACTAAACAATATGCTTTCCGTGTTCAAAAAATAGGTGCTACCAAAAACGAATAGCGGGTTGTGCAATATGGATGAGAAATAAACAGTCAACATCATCTATGGTTTTGTGCAACCCGCATAACGGTAAGTTTTTAGTGATGTGGTTATTCTAATTATTGTTATCGGTTAAAGAATATCCGTTCAATGTGGCTTAGTTGATGCACAAAAGAAGGACTTGTTCCAAATACGATTGCAACAATAATTCCTACGATGCTGTGTAATCGATTTTCATAAATAGTTGACTAATAAGCTATGCTGATGTGAAGAATAATGCAACCCTAGTGTTTCATGCGACTTTTATTAGTTGAAAATGGCATTAATCAATCAACGTTAACTTCCCATTTCGTGATATACAAGTAAATATTAACTTCACATTTCGTGATAAATTCGCTATGCTTTACTTCCCATTTCGTGAGTACACCCAGTAAAGAGGCATATAATGATTTTCAAAAGAAAAGCCTACGAATTGCTTCTAGAATGGAAGAAAGGCAACGGAAAGTCTGCCGTGCTTATTGAAGGCGCGAGGCGCACGGGAAAGAGTACGCTTGCAGAGGAATTTGCTCATAACGAGTATGCCTCATCGTTGCTCATCAATTTCGAAACTGCACCTGAAGCGGTGAAATCCATTTTCAACGATTATCGCAATAATGTTGACGAGTTTTTCAAATATCTGCTTGCGTATTACGGCGTTCGATTAAAAGAACGTGACGCTCTGATCGTTTTTGATGAAGTACAGCGTTTTCCTGTGGCTCGTAGCTTTATTAAACAGCTTGTGGCTGATGGACGCTACGACTATATGGAAACAGGTTCGCTCATCTCAATAAAGAAGAATGTGGAGGATATCATAATTCCTTCCGAAGAGGACAAAGTTGAGTTGTGGCCTTTCGATTTCGAAGAGTTTCTTTGGGCGCGAGGCGATGAACAGCTTGCCGCCCTAATCGCAGACGCGTTTGTCAGTAAGAAGCCGCTTCCTGAAGCGCTTCACAAAAGGGCGGGACAGATTTGGCGGGAGTATCTTCTTGTGGGAGGGATGCCTCAATCAGTAAATTCCTATCTTGAGAGTAACGATTTTGCAGTGGTTGATGCTACAAAGAGGCGCATCTTGAATCTCTATCGCGAAGATATTATGAAATTTGGTGGTGACGATGCTTCGCGTGCAACCGCTATTTTCAATGCGGTGCCCGGTCAGCTTGCTAAACATGAGAAGAAATTTACGTTAGCCGCCGCGCATAAGAACGCTCGCTATCGCGAATACGCCGGAGCTTTCTTCTGGCTGGCTGATGCGCACATGGTTAACACTTGTCTTAATGTGACGGACCCGACAGTGGGGCTCGATCTTTCGGCTGAAGAAGATAATCTGAAATGCTATTTATGTGATACTGGTCTTCTAGCAACTATGGCTTTTGGGGACCGTCGAAAAACGAGTAATGAACTGTACCAAAATGTTCTTTTCGGCAAGCTTAATATCAACGAAGGCATGTTGACGGAAAACATAGTGGCGCAGCAGCTTGCGGTTAACGGGCATCGACTACGCTTCTATTCTCGGCGCGATAAGGCAAAGAGTCAGGAGACTATGGAGATAGACTTTCTCTTAGTGCGCGAATATGAAAATGCTGCTTTCAAACAGCGCGTAAGCCCTGTAGAAGTGAAGTCATCAACGCGCTTCAGCACCAAATCTCTAGACAAATTCAAGGCGAAATTTAACAAACGTGTTGGAACGGAATTTGTTCTGAGTCCGCGTGTGCTTAAGAAAGAAGGAGATCGCTTCTTTGTGCCACTTTATATGTCTTTCTGTTTATAGGTGCAATCGAATCCTGACCTCAAATTAAGCAATCTGAGTGCATTTTATGCTAGAGAATCTCGGTTCAATTTCTTTGAAAACAAGATTGGCACGTTGCGGCATTCAAAACCTTAGTGTTTTATGTCGGTACTGCCATCGTTAGTGCATACAATTTCTAGCTGTTTATGTGTTTGCGCAAGAATATTGTGCGTCACCGCATAGATGATATGGCAAATTCTGCAGGGCAATTTATATTAACAGGGTCTTCTACTCCGCCTAAAGACGAAGCTAGGCATAGTGGTGCAGGCAGAATTGGTAGGGTTCGCATGCGCACTATGACGATGACCGAAACAGAAGAATCCAATAAGTCAGTTTCTTTGGCTGGGTTATTTCAGGGAGAATTCGAGCCGCAGAAATCAAACATGGGTCTTGAAGATATTGCAAGAATAATATGTCGAGGTGGTTGGCCAGCACTTCAGAACAAAAACCGATGCGTTGATAGCAAATACGTTATAGAAGATTACCTAGATGTGTTATTCGATATAAGCCTGAGAAAGGCCGGTAAAAATTCAACAACGGCTAGGCGAATAGCTAAGTCGCTGGCTAGAAACTTAGGTACAAGCGCTACTTTAAAGACTATTGCAAACGATGCTGCCATGGGCAAGCAAAGAGCATTGACTGAGGAAACAATATCGAATTACCTTACTGAATTCTCAATGAATTATTTTTTGGACGAATTGCATGGTTGGGATGCACCTGTTAAAGCAAAATCGCGCGTGCGTACAAAGCCTAAGCGTTATTTTGATGACCCTTCATTAGGCGCAGCGCTGTTGTCGCTGAACCCAAATCGTCTTTTAGAAGAGGGGCAAGTATTTGGCGTACTGTTTGAATCGCTATGTATTCATGATTTATGGGTATACGCCAGCCTTTTGCCGGAGGCATCCGCTAGGCCTCTTTACTATTATTCCGATAGTGATGGTTTGGATGTAGACGTCATAATAGAGTTGCGCGATGGTAGATGGGCTGCCATAGAAATAAAACTAGGAGAATCGAAAGTAGACGAGGCTGCTAAAAACTTGCAACGTTTACGTGCGAAAATAACAGCGAATCCTGCTGCCCGAAATTCTGAACCTGAATTTATGGCTATTTTGGTAGGGAAAGGCGAATATGCACGCCAGAGAAAAGAGGATGGAATTTACGTAATACCCATAGACACATTGACGGTGTAAAACTAGGCACGATGTTGCCTATAGACTTATCGTCTTAGTGTTTTATGCGGGCTTTTATTAGTTGAAGCGTTTGGCGCAGGTCGGTTTGGCGTAGCTCTGCCACGCCTTCGCGCGCAAGCCACGCTGCATATTGAAGCTGATTAGTTTTCGGCGCAGGAAGACCGCGCATTTGAGCGAAAAATTGCTTTTGAGCGGGCGAAATGTCCGGTTCGGCATATACGCCTTCCGGGTTCATGCGCTCAAACATGGCAAGTGCAGCTGCGCGTATGCCCGGCGCATCCAAACCAACAGCTTTCTCCACTATGCCAAAGTAGCGAAAAGCGCGCTTATACTGGATAGACCATATTTCAGAATCGGTAACGTTTAGGCGCTCTAGTATGTCGGTAATGTCGTGCCAGCGTTCGAACGCCATCATAGGGTTTTTTTGCGCGAATGCAGCGTTTTTGTCTTCTGTATCTTCGCGGTAACAATAGAAAGCCTCATCTAAATATACGATGTTTTTGGCTTGACACAACGTTTCTATAAGAAACGGGTTGTCTGCCCAGCCCGCACCGGGTATTTCGGGAAAACGAATTTCGTGCTCTTTTAGAAAATCGCTGCGGTATAGCGCCGACCAAATGGAGGGATGGTGGCGCATGATTCGTGTAGCTTCAGCAATTTGGAAAGGCTGGCAAGGCGGATGGATGCGACCAGCGTATCGACATGGAAGTTTGCGCTGATGCGGCGTGTCGGGCTCGACAATACGCCAGTAAGGGGTTTTGATAATGTCTATCTGAGCGCTGAAAGAGGCAGCAAAAGTAAGCATAGATTCATACATTCGCGGCTCAATCCAGTCATCGGGCTCTACAATAGAGATCCAGTTTCCGCGCGCTTTGGCAAGCCCTAAATTGCAAGCGCTACCGTATCCGCCATTGGTTTTGTGGTGCACGCATACGCGGTTGTCGTGCTGGGCGTAGGCATCTAATAGCGCTGCCGAATTGTCGGTACTGCCATCGTTAATGCATACGATTTCTAGCTGCTTATGTGTTTGCGCAAGAATAGAATCTAGGCATTGCTCAAGTGTTTGCGCAGCATTAAACACCGGCACAATAACGCTAACCATGGTGGTAAGGGTGTCGGTAGCAGGCAATGTGTTCGAGTTTTTATTCATACCGAAGTATTGTATCAACTATTGGTGCCCGAAAATCCTTGTTAAATATCCTCTAAAGCTATTCCAGACGATGGCAAACTGTATGATTGCGGTAACTTTGCGATTATGGTTGCTCCTACTTTTCGATTACGGTAATTCCTACTTTATGATTATGGTCATTTCTACTTTCAGATTATGGTAATTTATACCTATTGATTTCTGGCAAATATTGATGGTTTGCCCTTGCGGAAAGGTAGTCAATTGGGAGATTTCATTCACAGAACACTTGGAGCGCATCTAAGAAACATGGCAGAGTGGTTTCCTGTTGTTTCTCTGACTGGTCCTAGACAGAGCGGTAAGTCTACGCTTGCAAAAAAGATCTTTCCTGACTTTTTGTATGTTAATCTTGAAGACCCACAGACGAGAGCATCGGCGCTTGAGGATCCAGTAAGTTTCATTCGCAACAGAGATTCGCACCTTATTATTGACGAAGCTCAGTACGCTCCCGACCTTTTCTCGATGATTCAGGTTGTATCTGACGAGCGCGAAGAGCCCGGGCAATATGTTCTTACAGGATCGCAGAACTTTCTTATGATGAAAAGCATCACTCAGTCACTTGCTGGGCGCGTTGGACTTCTTAAACTTCTTCCTCTTTCGTTTTGGGAATTGCAGAATTCAAGCGCTGGAATGCTTGATGTAGACGAATTTGTCTTGAAGGGTGGATATCCTAGATTGCACGATCTTGATATTCCGCCTTCGGTTTACTTTCCAAGCTATATCGACACTTATGTTGAGCGCGATGTTGCGGAATTGCTTGATGTGCGTAACAAGGCTTCGTTTCGCAATCTGCTTACGATTTGTGCTCAGAATGCCGGAAATCTTCTTAATGTAGCTTCTTTGTCGAGGGATACGGGAGTTTCCGTTCCTACCATAAAGGGCTGGTTATCGATATTGGAGTCAAGTTATCTTACATTCACCATTCATCCTTACCATACAAATACGAAAAAGCGTCTTACCAAAGCACCCAAACTTTATTTTTATGACACTGGTATACTTTGCCATCTTTTGAAAATTGAGACGGTATCGCAATTGATAGATAGTCCATTTTTTGGCGCCATTTTTGAAAACCTTATAGTGGCAGAGACGATGAAACGGCATCTTGGCGTCGGAAAGCAGCCAGAGATTTACTTTTATCGCGATGATAGCAAGCGTGAGATAGACTTGCTCGATTTTACTTATTCGGACAAGCGTCAAGCTATAGAGATTAAATCTTCTCGCACCTACCACGATAAGTATGCGAAACACTTAAGTGCCGTTTGCGATGAACTTGGTATAGATCAAGACAACAGGTTTGTTGTTGCGCGGGTGGATTCGAGCTATAGAGCAAAAGATTGCAAGGTGGTTGCAGCTAGGGATTGGCTTATGATTGTCACTTTCTAACGATTCAATTGCGGTCAACCACAATCAGCCGCAGCGTTCGGTTCAACCTGAAATCTTCTGCTTCAATACTCTCAATTGGATAATTTGAGATATTGAAGACTTGCGTTAATTATATAAATCTGGAAAATAGTATAATTAATGGACTTTTTAAATCTATTAATTATATTTAAGAATGGATTTATATGAATTACGCCGAGTTAAGAAAAGTCTACTATCGCGCAGAACAATCTGATCCAAACGAGGCTCTCGAAAAAGAGTTTACTGAAAGATTCAATTCTTCTTCTACGTTTAAATTGGATTTTTCCACAACCCACGGTTCCCTTTTTATAGCCGTGCCCAGCGAAATGACAACGCTTTTTGAACGAGTGCTTAGAAGGGAAAGAAAAATCTCAAAGCTCATGCAACAATTGCCCGGAATTGCCGGCGATGAAGTATTAAGAAGCCTCGTATTTGATGAGGTGATTAGCAGTAATTCCGTAGAGAATATTCATAGCACTAGGCGGCAAATAGAAGAAGCATTGCGAAGTTCTAACGAGAGCGGAAAGGTTAGACGTTTTCGCGAATTTGCACGACTATATCTTGATATGACCTTTTCTGTTCCAAATCTTCCTACCAAGCCAGATGATATTAGGGATATCTATGACAAGGTTATGGATGGGGAGGTGATGAAAGAAAAACCTGATGGCAGGTTATTCAGAAAGGATCGAGTGTATGTTTCTAATGGACTAGAAGAAGTTCATAGCGGTCTATATCCCGAAGACGAAATAGTAAATGCAATGGAAAAAATGCTCCGAATAGCTTATACAGAAGAAATGCCTTCCATATACGGGGCAATTGCAGCCCATTACATTTTTGAATACGCTCACCCCTTTTACGATGGTAATGGTCGTACTGGAAGATACCTGTTGTCTCTTTGGCTGGAAAAATCATTATCAAAGCCTACTGCCTTGTCTCTTTCTCGTGTAATCGCGAAAAATAAGGATGCTTACTATAAGGCGTTTAAAATTACAGAGGATCGCCTTAATAAAGCTGAACTTACTTTTTTTGTATTTACTATGCTTGAGTTCATATTTGATGCGCAAAGCGAACTGATCGATCGTTTGGAGCGCGGAACAGTACGTTATGAGCAACTTGAAAATGCTATGTCTGGTATACAAAAAAGTTTTGGATATAAAACTAAAGAGATGACTTTAATTTTTGCGTTGGCACAACAAAATGAATTTGGCATGTTTAAAGATATTCCTTTGCAAAATCTTTCAGATTTGATCGGGGTAAGCCTCCAGCAGACCAGAAAATATTTGAGTAAGCTCATCCAAGATCAAGTGGTAAAAAAAGTAAGAGGAAGAAATCCCGTAACCTTTGCTCTCACTGATAATTTCTTTGAACAATATTTGGATGGTACTGAAAGAGATGCGTGAACGGATGAATTTTTTGCATCGATGAACCGAAGCGAAAAATCCAGTGTTAATTGAATTCTTAATCTGAGCACTCCTGAACACCCGTCCAGATTAAGATTGTGCATGTCCATATTGCGATTGCAATCAATCTCGTTAAGTTTCAAAGCTTCAAATGCGTAGCGAGAGAAATAAATTGACAAAAATGGTCAAAACTTCCGACTTTCCACGGTCGGATTGCCATGAAGGCAGCTTGAATTGTGGAGAACACTGGGCAAACAGCATTTGGTGATGCATCTATAGGGGCTATTTTGTGCTTTTCACAGTGGAAAGCTGGAAATTTTGACCACTTTTCCGTAAAAAACTTTCTGCAAGCTTGTAATTGGGCGCTATGCAATTAGTTCTTTGGGCTGTAAGTGCTTAATCGTCCTTCAAGTTAGGCGCAACTTTTTGCAGTTACTCTAGGAAGAATTGCAGTTGGGGTGCAGCTAAGTTGCATATTGAGTCGCGAACGAATTGCGATTGTGTCTGTCCGGATTAAAATTGCAATCAGTCAAGAAAATTTGTTTCTATTGCTAAATATTTATTTGGAAACTAAACTTTTCTATAAAACCTTGATGAATTTCAAGGTTTTATAGAAACCTATTTTAGGTGGAATTATGGCTTTCGAATATACGGTCAAACAATGCGCGCAGAAACTTGGCATTAGCGCAACACGCGTCCATCAGTTGATAAAAGAAGGAATGCTTCCTGCTGAAATGATAGCAGGGCGATATTTTGTAGACGAAGATGCGGTAGAGGCGCGCGCCGAATCGCTTCCTTCCCCCGGGCGCCCTCCCAAAAGATCTAAAGAAGACCCTAGGTTTTTTACATTAATGAACCGAAACCATGAAGTTTTCGAATTCGTATACGACAATTTTTCCGACGAATTTACAGAGGTAACGCAAATCATAGATCCGTCACGAGCTCCTTTGGGATTAATGTCTCCGCAAGGTAAAAAAGTGTCTTTAAGTGCGCTTACGTATTGGTGGAAGCACCGTTCAATTCCTCTATCGCGGTCTGGCATGGAAGCCAAATTGGCAACGCTTGGTCTTTCCGACCCCACACGACTTCCCTTCAAAAGTTTAGGGCTTTCCCTTTCCGACCAGTATTGGATTCGCCCAAAAGAAATGAATCTTGATTGGCATTCGATCAATTACTTCAAAAATACATTTCCAGAAATGCTATCAGGAGACTGGCTTGAGCAGGTTGGATTAGAATCTCCAGACAATACGTCTGAAGGGCAGCTCCCTAAGCGATGGGTGCGAATTGATGGCGTTCCCACGCTTATAAAAGGGGGCACATCTCTTAATCAAGAGCCCTACAATGAAATTGCTGCAACGTGTTTATATCGGCGGCTTCTTGCTCCCGAAGATTACGTTTCATATCGGTTAGAATTGCTGCCCGACGGCGAAACTGTGTCTCTTTGTGAGGTTTTTATAAGTGACGAGGAAGAATATATCCCTGCCTATTACGTAATGAAGACGAAACGCAAAGCGATGAATTGCAGCACTTACCAGCATTACTTGGAATGCTGTTCTCGATTAAAAGTGGAAAATGCAGAAGTAGCGCTTGCCAAAATGATTGTAACGGATGATTTGCTAGGGAACACAGATAGACATTTGCGTAACTTTGGATTAGTTAGAAATGTTGAAACGATGGAATACCGCCCTGCGCCGCTTTTTGACACTGGCAGTAGTCTTTTAAACGAGAAGACGAGTGGTGCGCTTGCAGGTGGAGATCTTTCATTCACAACCAAGCCTTTTTATGACGACCCTAATCAGCAATTGCGCTTAGTCAGCGATTATTCTTGGTTCAATGCAAATGCTCTTGAGGGGTTTGCCGAGGAAGTAGAGCAAATTTTTGCACTAAACCCCGCATTGGAACAGCGCATCCCATATATAAAGCAATTAATCAATAAGCGCATAGAGCGCATTCTTGTTATATCTTCTTAAGAATTGCAGCTAAGTTGCGAAGTTACCGCGCCCTGAAATGTTTGTTTTCACTGCAGGGTTTCTGCCGCAATAGAAACAATCACCAAATTGCTTCACAGTTTCGACCATGTTCGAAACTATAGATTAGAGCAGTATGATTCGGTGCTCATCGTAAAAGATGCGCTTTCCGCCGGTGGTGCGAAAGCAGCGTTTGCTATGAATTGTTGAAACAGGCGCATCTCGGGCAAGCAAACGGAAAGCGGATTGACAGAAATGCGTAGCGAGAGAAATAAATTGACAAAAATGGTCAAAACTTCCGACTTTCCACGGTCGGATTGCCATATAGCTGGCTTGAATTGTGGAGAACACTGGGCAAACAGCATTTGGGGGTGCATCTATAGGCGCTATTTTGCGCTTTTCACAGTGGAAAGCTGGAAGTTTTGACCACTTTTCCGTAAAAAACTTTCTGCAAGCTTGTAATTGGGCGTTATGCAATTAGTTCTTTGGGCTGTAAGTGCTTAATCGTCCTTCAAACTAGGCGCAACTTTTCTGCAGTTACTCTAGGAAGAATTGCAGTTGGGTTGCAGTTAAGTCTAGAAATTGCTACCAAAAAATCATTGTGCGAAAAATGTGAAACCACTTGAAATCTAGCTTAAATACGAGTTTACTTTCTGCTGTCCGTTAAGGACACAGTGCAACAAAGGGAAAAGTACGGCGATAAGCCGGATAAGCGCAAAACATAGTTTTCAAGTGGCAAGGGACGGCTAAGATGAAAACACCAAGGAAGACCCTCAGGGGTATTGTAACCTCATCTATTCTTGTATTCGCATTAGCGTCGGGTTTAATATCGGCTGGCGCAATGGCGTTTGCTACCGAGCAGATAAATCAAGATATGGCTATCTCTGGTAATGCTCAGAGTGGTTTCGATGAGGGATCGGATGCCAATAGCGTAGGCGGCGAATCCGCTGCAAGCGAAACAGCTTCATCTGCGTCATCTAATGATGCATCTGCTCAGCAATCTGATGTGGATGCTGGCGACGTTACTGAAGGTTCTGCAGAAGCTGATGCAGGCGCGAACGCTAACGTAAACGCTGCAAATAACACAGCTGCACCTACCGCATCTCCTGTTTACACCGCCGACACAATCGGGCGCGTATCGGCTAGTGTTCCCGTGGGTACTGCTGAGCCTATTGTGGTAGGCAATATCGAATATGGCGGGTTAACGTATCGTATTAATCCCGATGAAAAAACTGTGTCGCTAGTGGGTTTGGGCAGCAATTTGGCATCTGGCAACATTGTTGTTCCATCTCAAGTGGCATGTGGTGGCAAATTATATCCAGTTACTAGTTTGAAAAAATTATTGGGGGGGGGTGCAATTCTGAGCTAAAAAATTCGAGCGCTGACGCGCAAGCAAAATCAGATGAGCCCTCATTTCCATATGTAGTTGAATATTTCGCAAACGATGCTAAGGCATCGGGTGTAACCAGCATTTCTATTCCGGCGGGCGTAACCAGCATCGACCCCGCGTTCTTTCAGTTGTTCCCCAACCTAGAGTCTGTTCAGGTGGCGGAAGACAACCCCAATTACTCAACCTATAACGGCATGATCTTCACGCAAGATCTTACTAGCCTCATCCTCGTTCCCGAGGGGATGGGGGGTAATGCCGTGCTCCCCGATTCATTGGTCAATGTCCCTGCTTGTGTTCTTTCCCGATGCATCAAGCTTTCGACCATATCTTTCGCGGGGAGCACTGGCTCAGAGTCCCTCACCTCGGAAAACGGTATTTTATATAACGCTGATAAAACCGAACTAATTGCGGCACCTGCGGGCATAGGCTCAACTGTGAATATTGCAGCTGAATGCCAAAAAATTGCTGAAGGTGCATTTGTAAGCAACGCTGATATTTCTACTATTGTTGTTAACGGTGCGGTTTTAGAAATTGCAACAGGCGGAGCCGCGCACCTTCTCTTGTCTGAGGACGCAGCTAAAGCAGAAACTATCAAGATTAACTCCTTTAACGAAGCGACAGTTAGCAATGCAAAAGTTGTAATAAACGGCAGCACGGAAGAGGAAGCGCACGCTTGGAGGACAGCTTGGGAAGAAGCTGGGTTCACCAATTTCTCTGAAGGCGCCAAGGTTGGGCAAGAAATAGTGCCCGTGGAAGGCAAAGCAGGTTTTGCATTTACTCTCTTGGATAACTTTACGCTGGGTGTGCGCTGGGATGGCGGTGCAGAAAACGCGCAGGCACCATCTGATTTACGCATTCCGGAATATGGAGAGATAAACGGCGTGCGTTATGCTGTAACGGAAATTGCCGATAGCGCATTTATAGATCAGACCTCTTTTGAAACCATAAGCATTCCAAGTGGCATAACACGCATTGGCGATAGCGCCTTTGCAAATAACACCAATCTAAAAGCGATATCAATTCCCGGCAGCGTTACCGACATTGATAATTCTGCTTTTGCAGGATGCAACAATCTTGTTGCGATAGACATAACAAGTGGACTGCGCACTATAGGCGATTATGCTTTCTCGGCGGTAGCAGCTAATACTGTGGTTTTGCCTGACACTGTGGAATCTGTTGGAGATTATGCGTTTGCTAACAGTCCTAATCTTGAAACTGTACTTGCTTTAGGAGATATTCCGGAGGTAGGCGCGGCGGCGCTTTCTGGAAATGCCAACGTTAAAGTATATGTTCCATATAACGAAAATGAAGCATACGCATGGACTTTAGGTGCTCCTGCGTCGAACAATCATCTGCTGCCCTACGGTGTAAAAGTAACAGATGAGCCAGTTACTTTAGAAGAAGGGCAAAGTGTAAATCTGTTTGACAACGGGGGTTACTTAAAGGCGCCAGAAGGTTTTGAAGTTAATTATTTTTACAAAGCAAAGCCATTGTCGGTTAATCAAGAAGGCATAGTAGAAGCTAAGCAAGAAGGATCTACTAATGTTGAAGCCTCTATTAGCTTTGAATTTGAGAAGGTATCTGCAAGTAATTATATAAGTGAAGATGTTGAGCTTGTTCCAGCGTCTTTTACTCCGACTACTTCAACTTATCGTTTAACGCTTTCTGATACAGGGAGTTATCAGGTACAGCCTCTAGCTGCAATGGCAGCGCGTGCTGGTAGTAATACAATTACGTTTGACCCAGATAACACCCCTATGACATATCACCATGGATATGTTGGGAGTCCTGACTGCACTATTACCGCTATTGCTTCGGCTACATCTTATAGTTTTTATGATTTTATAGTTACTAGCTCTGGCAAACAGATACACATGCGGACACTTGATGTAAACGGTAATCCATATGTATATGACTTCATATATGAAGGTAATCGCCCCGGTTGGACATTTCTAGGTTTTAATTGGGAATGTAATGGTCAGACTTACACTTCAGTTGGATCTACTGACGCTATTATTAATATTCCAAACGGTAGTGTCGTTAAACCTGTGTGGGAAAAGACTCATATCACTTTTGATCCAGACGGTACACCGATGAAGTATCAATTCGGGACTGGTGATAGTGCAACAGTAACCGATATTACAGCAGCAACTACATACACTTTCTATGAGTTTATAGTTACTGGCAAACAGATACACATGCGGACATATACTGCAGATGGTGTTTATGTAGCTAATTTTGTATATGAAGGCAATCGCCCCGGTTGGACATTTCTAGGATATACATGGGAATATAACGGCAAAACTTATACAGAAAACGGAGCGAATGGGGCTGTCTCTATTCCAAATGGATGTACTGTTAAACCTGTGTGGGAAAAGAATCATA